>DRME01000041.1 GCA_011375175.1 Deltaproteobacteria bacterium
GGTTCCCTCAGACTCCCTCCAAAAACTTTTAATGCGAGTTGGTTTCCCCCTGTTTTGCCTGGCAAAACAGGGGGAAACCAACTCGTATTGAAAGTCTTTGAAGGGGGTCTGGGGGAAACTTTCTACAGAAAGTTTCCCCCAGGGGATTAATCAGGGTTTCATCGAGGCTTGCCCCGGCGGTGCGGTTCCGGGGTCTCTGCAAGCGAAGCGCCGGGAGGAGTTGGTGGAGAAGGCGGTAGTCATATTCGACCTTGACGGCACGCTCGTGGACTCGAGCTCCGACATAGCGTGGGCGGCGAACCGGGTGCTCGAGCGTTTCGGCCACGGCGTCCTCGACGAGGAGAAGATAAAGGAATGTATCGGCTGGGGCGTGCGTCCGCTGTTCGAGTCGCTCATGAAGGGTGAGAGCGCCGGGACCATCGAGCGGGCGCGTCTTGAGTTCCTCGACATCTACGGCGGCCGTCTCCTCGTCGATACGGCACTCTATCCGGGCGTGACCGCCACACTGGACGCCATGGCGGAGGCCGGAAAGCGGATGGCCGTCGTGACCAACAAGCCGGCGGCCCTCACCGCGAGGATCGTCGAGGGGCTGGACCTCTCGCGTTTCTTTCCCCTCGTCCTCGGCGGCGACTCGCTCCCCAACAAAAAGCCCCATCCCGAGCCGATCCTCAAGGTGCTCGACACCTTCGGAGCCGCCGCCCGCGAGGCCGTCTTCGTGGGCGACAGCGCCGTGGACTGCCGGGCCGCCCGCGCCGCCGGCACGGCCTTCATCGGCGCCGCCTACGGCTTCAGGGGCCGCCGCGAGCTCGAAGAGGCGGGCTGCGACGCCGTCATCGACACCTTCCCCCGGTTCCTCTCCATCGTCCGGTGAGAGGCCTGCCTCGCCCCGCCCTGTATGTCAGTGTGTCTGCGCGGCGCCCTCCGGGAGGCTCGGGCCGCAAAGGCGTAAACAAACCCCGCCTGGCGCGGGCCGAGCCTCCCGGAGGGCGCCGCGCATACCGGAATAACATAGAAGGGGGGCCGGCGGAGATACCCCCCTTCTGCGTAAGGGGCTTCGCCGGCGCGGCCGGTCATACCTCCACGCCCAGCAGGGCCCTTACGGCCAGGCCGATGCCGAAGGAGACGACCGTCACGGCCAGGCTCAGCGCCGCCATCTCTGAAAAGCGCGACCAGAAGGGAAGGCCCCTGGCCACGGAGACGTAAAAGGTGAAGAGCACGATCACGACCATGGCGTTCGTTACGGTGAGGGCCAGGCACAGGCGGTAGTCGGCCAGCATGAGGTAGGGCAGGATGAGGAAGACGACGGTCGTCAGGTAGGCGGCGAAGGTGTAGAGCGACGCCTTGACGGGGCTCTGGAGCCCTTCTTCGCTCTTGGTCGAAAGATACTCGGAGGCCGCCATGGACAGGGAGGCCGAAAGTCCCGTGACCAGGCCCGCAAGGGCCGTGAGCCGCGTGTCCTGGAGGGCGAAGGTCAGGCCCGCGAGGGCGCCGGTGAGCTCCACGAGGGCGTCGCTCAGGCCCAGGACTATGGAGCCGATGTAGCGCAGCCGCTCCTCGTCGAGCAGCGCTATGACCTCCTGTTCGTGGCGCTCCTCGTCCCTCATCACGGCCCTCGCCGCCGGGACGTCTTCGGCTATGCGGGCGTAGACGAGCTGGGCCCCGGCCTCGCCGCGCTCCATGAGCTTCATGCCGAAGGTGAGGCCCAGGAGCTTGGAGACGACGTAGAAGAACCAGATGACCGCCCGTCTGGGGGGCACGTCCCTGCCGGTGTAACGCTTCCAGAAGTTGTAGTGTTCGAGCTCGTCGACGGCCATCCTGTGAAGGACCCTGCTGTTGTTGGGGTCCCTCGTCGATGCGGCGAGGCGGCTGTAGATGTGGTACTCGGTTATCTCGTTTCGCTGGGCCGCGAGCATGGCCTCCATGAGCTCGGTCCTCTTCATCTTCCCTGCCGTCGTCCCTTTCGCCGGGGCGCAAAAAAGACGGGACGCCTACGGCGTCCCGTCTTTAGCGTCTCTCACGGATGGGGTGCTTGTCAGAGCCGCTGCTCGTCGGCTCCGTTTCTTATGAGCTCTTCGATGGAGTCGCGGAATATGCGCAGGCTGCCGCGCCCCAGTTTCGTGCTCCTGAGCTTTTCGTCCCTGACCCACCTGTATATGGTCCACCGGCTGACGGAGAGTATCTCGGCGGCCTCGTCGGGCCTGTAGAGTTTCTTCGCCATCATGGCCATGACAAAAAACCTCCTTTTCTTTCAGGTTTCCCAAGAGAGCCGACGGCGCGCAAGGGGCTGTTTCCGCCCGGACGCGCCTCTCTCTTCGCGGTCTCCGAACTCCCTGAAATGAGGAAGGCCTGTCAGGCCGGAGGTTTTTCCGGCTCCGCCGGCTCCGGGCCGTGGCAGGGCACGGGGAGCGGCTCCGCGGGGGTGGTGGCCGACGGCGCCGACGTCGATGGCGCGAGGGCCGTTATCAGCGGCATGTCGGGCTGGGGGAGGGGGGCCCGGTCGGCCTTGCCTGCGCCGTCGCACTGGAAGAAGACGTCGCAGTTGTGGCCGCTTCCCTCGTGGGCGGCGGTATGGGGGGCCGCCCTCTCGCGGTCATGTCCCCTTTCGGAGGCCGCCGCGGCGCCGTGTCCCCTGAGCGGACACATGTCGTCGAGGGCGCACTGCGCGGAGCTGAGGTCGCAGGAGTGGGGCGAAGCGCCCCTGGCAAGTCCCTTGACCATGGGCGCCAGCAGCGTGATGACCGCTATGCAGACGAGGAGCTTTTTCACGTCGCAGAGTACCTTCCCTGCCGCCCGTTATGTACGCTCGATTTCCACGGTCCGGCATGTGCGGCTATTTTAGCAGAGAAGCGGCCGGGCTGGCAAGTCCTTTCGCCGCCTGGTCAGGGGGGAACGAGGGACGAATCCGTCACATCCGTGGTCAGGGGCCGGGACTCTTGGTGGAAGGGCGCCGTGCCGCCGTGGTAAAAAGGGCCGGCAGGTCCCGCTTCCACGGGACCTGTCTCAGCCTGTGCGCAAAGTCGTCACATACGGGCCGGCCGCACTATTAAGGAAGCTCTGATTAATTACCCTGGGGGAAACTTTCTGTAGAAGGGCCATAGGCCCACGTTTCCCCCAAACCCCCTTCAAAGACTTTTAATTCCCTGCGGTTCATCCCGATTTTGCTTGCAAAATCGGGATGATTCGCAGGGCGTTAAAAGTTTTTGGAGGGAGTCTGAGGGAACCTTTTTACAAAAAGGTTCCCTCAGTGCAATAAATCAGAGAGCTTCCTTAACCCTATGCGCCGCCGATGGAGGAGGATTCATGTTCTACAAGGTCATAGTCGAACACGGACACATGGGATCGGGCAAGGGATGCGAGATCACCCGCTACATCAAGGGGACGGACCCCGTCAATGCCATGCTGCGGGCGAGGTCCAAGCCCAGGGTCAAGCGCCGCGATACGATGCTGAGCATCAAGCTCCTCGAGGAGATAACGGAGGACGAGTACCGCCGCGGCCGGAGGCGGTTCAGGGAGCTGTGCGCCGCCTCGCCCTACTTCAACTCGTGAGGGCGCGCCATCGGCGGGGGATGTCCGGGGGGAGACTTTCCGGAGAAGGGAGGCGGGACCGCCTTTCCCCAGACCCTCCTGTGATATGCAGTTCGCCCATGGGGGCGGTCCCTGGGAGGCTCGGGCCGCGCCGGCGGATGGCGGGGCCGGGGGCGCAAGGGCCGCCGCCTACCTCATATCTCCTCTATCTTCACCGTGTTCATGTGGCTCGACTGGCCGACCTCTCTCATGGGATGGCTTGCGATTATGACGACGCGGTCCCCCTTCCGGACGTCGCCGTCGGCCCTGAGGCGCTCGGTCACCGTCTCCATGAAGGCGTCGGTAGTGGTGTCGAGGCCGCTCAGCAGCTTCGCCCTCACGCCCCAGATGAGCGAGAGCCTTCTCTGTGTCCTTTCGTTCGGCGTGAAGGCCCATATCTGCCGGTCGGGGCGCAGCCTGGCGAGCAGTCTCGCGTTGGATCCCCCCAGCGTCATGGTCACTATGGCGCGCGCCTCGGTGAGCCTTGCAAGCTCGTCGGCCGCCCTTGCCAGGGCCGTCACCTCCCGGTGGCGGTTCGTGTCGGTCCCCGCCGCCGCAGTCTTGCCGTAGGGCGAGGCCTCGACCTCCTCTATGATGCGGGCCATGATTCGGACGGCCTCCACGGGCCGGGTGCCCGTCGATGTCTCCGCCGAGAGCATGAGGGCGTCGGTGCCGTCCATGACGGCCTGGGCCACGTCGGTCACCTCGGCCCGCGTGGGCCTTGCGTTGCGCGTCATGGACTCGAGCATCTGGGTCGCCGTGATGACCGGTTTGCCGGCGGTGACGCACCTTCTTATGATCTCCTTCTGGACCAGCGGGACCCGCTCAAGGGGTATCTCTATGCCCAGGTCCCCCCTTGCCACCATGACGGCGTCCGCGGCCTCGACGATGGCGTCGAGGTCGGCGAGGGCCTCGGCCCTCTCTATCTTAGCCACGAGCCACGGCGGGTCGGCCCCTGCGGGCAGGAGCCCGTCCACGAGCCCGCGCAGCCGCTTCATGTCGGCCGCCGAACCGACAAAGGAGAGCGTCACCATGTCCACGCCCGCCGCGATCCCGAAGGCGAGGTCCGCCCTGTCCCTGTCCGTTACGGCGGGGCCGGAGAGTTTTACGCCGGGGAGGTTGACCCCCTTGCGGCTCTTGACCGCGCCGCCCGTTACGACCTCGGCCCTGTAAAGGCCGGGCTGCGGCGCCGCTTCCCTTATCCTCACTTCCACGAGGCCGTCGTCTATGAGGAGCCTGTCGCCCTCTTCGAGCCTCACGTCGAGCCCTCCCCAGTCGATGGGGATGGCGCGGGACCCGCTCCCGCGCGTTGCGGCCGGGGCTACGAGGACGCTCTCGCCGCGCACGAGCTCCAGCGCTCCTTCACCGAGGCTCCCCACCCTGATGCGCGGTCCCTGGAGGTCCTGCATGATCGCCACGGCGCGGCCCCTGCGCCGGGCCACAGCCCTGACGGTCGTTATGGCCCGTCCGTGGCCTTCGTGATCGCCGTGCGAGAAGTTGAGCCTGAAGCAGTCCACGCCGGCCTCGACGAGTCCATCGACGACCGCTTCGTCCGACGACGCCGGCCCCAGGGTGGCCACTATCTTCGCGCGCCTTCGCATGATAAAGAGTATTAGCAGTCTTCTTGCGCCCATGCAAGCCCGATGGGCCCGGCGGGGCCCATCGGGCGCTTGACGGCCGGCCCCGCAAGGTCCATAATTTGGTTGAATCGGCCGTGGAAAAGGGTATAGAATATGCACTCACTTTGAGAGACAGGGAGGATGGGAATGACCGAAGAGAGCAGGAAGAAGATCATAGATATCCTTAATATCGACAGGGCGCACGAACTGGCCAACATCATCCAATACATGGGACACCACTACGAGGCCAGGGGGCTTGAGAGCATGTCGGTAAAGGGGTTCTTCAAGGAGAGCGCCATAAACGAGATGACCCATGCCGAGCGTCTCGCCGAGCGGGTGAGCGCGCTGGGCGGTATCCCCGTGCAGAAGCCCACGCCCGTAAAGCGCGGAGGCACGCTCGAAGAGATGCTGCGCGACGACCTCGCCGTCGAGCGTGCGGCCATAGAGCGCTACAGGGAGCACATAAGGATCTGCGCCGAAGAGGGAGATACCACGACGCGACGGCTTCTCGAGGAGCTCCTCGAGGACGAAGAAGGCCATGCCGACACCATCGAGCAGCTCCTGGGCGAGTGAGCCTGCGGGGCTGAGTCGTATCGTCTTCGGGCCGGGGGAGCCGTGACGGACCTTGGACGGCCCGGCGTGGTCGCCGAGTTGCGCCGCCGCATCGGCCGGGGCGGTCCCGTCACATTCGCCGAGTTCATGGAGGTGGCCCTGTACTGGCCCGACGGCGGGTACTACATGGCCGGCGAGCCCTGGGGCCGCGGCGGCGACTACGTGACGAGCCTCGACGCCGGAGAGGTCTTCGCCGCCGCGGTGACGGTCCAGCTCTTCGAGATGTGGCGCAGGCTCGGCTCGCCGGGGCGGTTCACGCTCGTCGAGGCCGGTGCGGGCCGCGGGCGTTTCGGCCTCGGCGTGGCCCGTTGCGCCGAGAGCCGCTACAGGGACTTCCACGACGCCCTCCATGTCCGCCTCGTCGACAGGCGTTACGGCGGCGGCCTGGGGCCGGAGATGGACGGAGCGCAGGCGGGGGATGGGGGTGAGGGGCCCGGCGCAAAGGTGAGCCTCCATGAAGGGCTCGATGGTCTCGGGACCGTGGAGGCCGGCTGCCTCATCTCCAACGAGCTCGTCGACGCCCTGCCCGTGCACCGTGTCGTCGGCTCCGAGGATGGGCTGCGCGAGATATACGTCGATTACCGCCAGGGGCGCGGGTTCTTCGAGGTCGCTGGCCCTCCGAGCACGCCGGAGCTTGCGGACTTTCTCTCCACCGTCGGCGCTGGAGCGCTGCCGCCGGGATGGAGGGCCGAGGTGGGGCTCGAGGCCGCGCGCTGGATAGGCGGGGCGGCGGCCGTGCTGGAGCGCGGCTACGTGCTGACCGTCGACTACGGCTTCCCGGCGGCCGAGCTATACGGTCCCGCCCGCCGCGGCGGCACGCTGCGCTGCCACCACCGCCACCGGGTCTGCGACGACCCCTACGTGCGCGTGGGCGAGCAGGACATTACGGCCCACGTGGACTTCACGGCCCTCTCCCTTTACGGCCGGAGGGCGGGCCTCGAGGTCGAGGGCTTTACGACCCAGCACTACTTTCTCCTGGCCCTGGGCATCCTCGAGGAGCTCGAGGAGGTGGGCGGCGGACCGGGCGAGATAGAGAAGATACGCCGCAACCAGGCCGTAAAGGGGCTGCTCATGCCCGGCGGCATGGGCTCGGTCTTCAAGGTCCTCGTTCAGCGAAAGGGCGGAGCCGCAGGCAAGGGGCCGCTTCGCGGCTTTTCCATGCGCGACATGTCGTCCGCGCTCCATCTATAACGCTATAACGGCGGGAGGTTGTGAAGGATGAGGGGAGAAGGCTTTACCGACGGCGAGTGGCGCAGAGAGGAGTGGATGGAGGAGTGGTCCATCAACATGGGCAACGCCTTCGTCTGCAACGAGTGCGGCGCCGTGGTGATGGTCACCAGGGGAGGCATAGGGATGCTCGAGCCCAGGTGCTGCGACAGGGCGATGGCGCCGCTGAAGACGGCGGCCGGAGGCGGCGATGGCGGCAATGCGTAAGGGGAGCGTGCTGCGCTGCCCGGTCTGCGGCGCGGAGCTCAGCATCGTCCTTCCCGGCGGCGGCCGCCTGGCCCCACGCTGCTGTAACGAGCCGATGGAGCTCACCGACCGCATAAACCCGGTCTTCGTCTGCTCCGTGTGCGGGTGCGAGCTCATGCACATAGCCGGTCCCGGACGCAGGCTCGCGCCCCGCTGCTGCAACGAGCCGATGGAGCCCCTGAACGCCGCGGCCTGAGGGGGATCTCCAGGGGAAAGATCGTTTCCGCCGAAAGCCCGGCCGCCCGGAGGGAACCTTTAACGCCCTGCGGATCACGCCGGTTCTGCTTGCAAAATCGGCGTGATCCGCAGGGAATTAAAAGTCTTTGAAGGGGGTCCGGGGGAAACGTGGGCCTATGGCCCTTCTACAGAAAGTTTCCCCCAGAGTTTCCTGAGAAAGGAGCCCCGCCGTGGAGCAAGACGGAGTCTTGCGGGGTTCGGCTGGATGGCGGTCGAAAAACCTTATCACCGGAGGTGAGTTGTGATGGCCGAGAAGAAAGAGGAGAAGGGCGGGAAAAAGCACATATGTTCGGTGTGCGGCAGGCCCTCGGATACGACCATATGTCACGCCTGCGAGGACAGGATAAGGGGCGAGGCCCTTGAGAAGAAGCACGAGGCGGAGAAGGCCGGCAGGACGGACACGGGCAGGCGGTAGCCGGAACGCGCGCCGTCAGGGTGCGCCGGCGACAAACCACAGGGAGGAGACATGGATTCCAAAAAGTTGGCGCAACAGCTCAGGACCGCCATGGACACGGAGGTCCACGGCTACGTATATTACTCGGCCCTGGCCGACATGGTCGAGGACCCAAAGGGCAGGAACATGTTCCGTCACCTGGCGCGAGAGGAGAAGGACCACGTCAAGGTCCTCAAGGCCATAGCCGACTCGGTGGACGAGGGCTCGGCCATACCATCCTACGCCGAGGCCCTCGAAAAGGGGACGGGTCTTCCCATCTTTCCCGAGGACAACGAGCTCGTCCGGCGCTTCAAGGCCGACCCGTCGGACATAAACGCCGTCAACATCGCTATCGAGGCCGAAGAAAAGGCCGTGGACTTCTACTTCGATCTGCTCAAGCAGGCCGGGAGCCCGGAGGAGAAGGTGCTGCTCACCAAGCTCCTCGACATGGAGAAGAGCCATCTCAAGGTCCTGCGCTGGGAGAGCGAATCGCTCACCAAGTCCGGCTTCTGGTGCGGCGAGATGGAGTTCTCGGTGGAGAAGGAGAGCGGATGAGAAGCGACGTCATAGTCGTGGGGCTCGGCCCGGCGGGCTCCACCGCCGCATACAGGCTCGCCTCGGCCGGCCTCGAGGTCGTGGCGCTGGACAAGGCCGTCTTTCCGCGCTACAAGTCCTGCGGCGGCTGTATCTCCACCAAGGTCACGGACATACTGGACTTCGACGTCTCCGGCGTCATCGAGCACGAGGTCCGCGGCGCCACGTTCACATACAAGTCGCTCTATCCGCTCGACATCATCTCGGACCGGCCCGTGGGCTACAACGTCATGCGCGACCGCTTCGACCACCTGCTCGTCGAGAAGGCCAGAGGGGCCGGGGCCCGCATCGTCGAGGGGGCGAGGGTGTGCGACGTGGAGATCGGCTCCGGCGGCGCCACGGTGCGCACCGAGGCCGGCGGGTGCTACAGGGGCCGCGTGCTCGTCGGCGCCGACGGCGCCTCGGGACTCGTGGGACGACGGCTCTTCGGCATGAAACCAAAGGAGGCGGCCGTATCCCTGACCTCCGAGGTGCCCTACGACCGGAAGGCCCTCGCGGCGGAGACCGACGGCAGGCTCTACATAGACTTCGGCTCCGTGCCCTTCGGTTACGGATGGATATTCCCGAAGGAAAGATACCTTTCCGTGGGCATGGCGGGAGACACGGAGTGGGTCGGGGGCCGGATAAAGGACTGCTTCGACGCCTTCGTATCGAGCCACCCCTTGCTGCGCGGCTTCGAGGTGAAGGAGCGGGTGGGCTGGACCGTGCCGATCTACTACGACGGCGCCCCGCCGGCGGTCAGGGACCGGGCCCTCCTGGTGGGCGACACGGGCCACCTGGTGGACCCCTTCCTCGGCGAGGGCATCTATTACGCCGTGAAGACCGCCGGGGCCGCCGCCGACGTCATCGTCGAGGCGCTCGGTGCGGAGAAGGCGGGAGGGCCCGATCTCCGGGCCTACCAGGAGTGGATAGAGAGGGTGATAAAGCCCGAGTTCGACGCGGCCGACAGGCTCAGCGACCTCATCTACCGCCACCCGCGGCTGTGGTTCAAGATACTGGAAAAAGAACCCCACATCATGTTAAGATACTATGACGTCATACGGGGCGAGTGGGACTGCCCGTCCTTCTACGAGTGGGTCTACTCCAAGGTGAGGGGCAAGCCCTTCAGGGCCCTGAGGCGCTGGATAGAGAGCCGCTTCATGCCGGCATGAGCGGGGCGTTGCCGCGCCGCGGAGTCCGCAGCCTCTCCGTAGCGGGGCGGCGTTGCCGGTCCACAGAGACGACGGAGGTGCGAGGTGACGAAGATACGGCTTTTGCTCGCCGCGGCGGCAGTGGTTGCGGTCGCGGCCGCCGGGGCCCCGGTCCTGGCGTGCAGTGACGGCGGGTGTGACATGGAGGGCCGGGCGGCCATGGACGCCCACGTGATGGACGCCCCCATCGGCGGGGCTGAAAGGGCCCAGAGGCCCTGGCTCGGCGTGGAGGTCCAGGAGCTCACAAAGGAGCTCGCCGACGCGCTCGAGAACGCCGGCATAAAGGGCATACTCGTCTCCAACGTCCTGGCCTCGAGCCCGGCGGAGGCCGCGGGGCTCGAGAAGGGCGACATCATAGTAAGGCTCAACGGCGAGGAAGTTTCGGGGGTAGGCCAGTTCGTCTCGGCCATAAGGGGCGCTTCGGTGGGCGACGAGATCGAGCTCGAGGTGCGCCGCGGCGACGATAACGTGGCGCTGACGGCCCGCCTCGGCCGGGCCCCCGGAGCCGCGGCCTCGGGGGGCCACGGCGGACGCTATTCCGCCATGGGCCGCTCCGGTCTCGAAAAGCCCTGTCCCAAGCATCGGCCGGCCGCCGGGGACGGCGGCCGCAAGGGCGGGGGATCGGGCTGCCGCGCACAGAAGGCCGAGCAGGGCTGCTGCGGGCAGGGCCGGTCCGGGGGCTGTTGTGCGGCGGCCGTGAAGGGATGCTGCGGCGGCCGGCAGAAGGCCGCCGGGTGTCCGAAGGAGAAAGGCCCGGCCGCCGGCCACGCCATGCTCTTTGCCAGGGCCGTAAAGGAACTCGGCCTCAGCGACGAACAGCGTGAAAAGGCGACGGAGCTCATCTTCGCCTACAAGAAGAGAGCCGTGAGGATGGAGGCCGATATAAAGGTCGCCGAGCTGGAGCTGCGCGAGACGACGCTAAAGGACGAGGTGGACCTCGACAAGGTGCGGGCCATCCTGAGCGAGATCGAATCCAAGCGCACGTCGCTGCGGCTTTACAGGTACAGGAGCATGGAGGATTTCAAGAATATCCTCACCGACGAGCAGCGCAGGGACTTCAGGAAGCTCTATTCCGCTCACGGAGCCGCTCACGGAGCCATGGGCGCCGCGGGCGGCGGGGGCGGGTGCGCCAAGGCGTCCCGCCGCTGACGGCCGCGGCCGAGCAGGTCGCAGGCCATGCAAGAAAGGAGGTTGACTATGAGCCGCTTCATGATACCGCGCGTAGCGCACTGCAGCGAGGGCTGCCCTCCGCCGTCCTGGGCATGACGTTAAACTGCCCTCTCATCCGCCGTCCTCCATCGCCCGGGCCGGGCCGCCCGTCTCTTCCCGGCGGCGACGCGCCGGCGCGGCGGAGCGCCCGCCTTCACCCGTCTTCACCCGCCGGTCAAGGTTGAGTCATGTCGTCTTTCACCATACTGAGCTTCTTCGGCGGAGTCATGCTGCTTCTCTACGGCATGAGTCTCGCCGGAGAGAGTATGCAGAGGCTCGCCGGGGCAAGGCTTCGCTCCATCCTCTTCGCCGCCACGGGCAACAGGCTGCGGGCCACCGCCGTGGGCGCCGCGGTGACGGCGCTCTTCCAGAGTTCGAGCGCCACGACGGTCATGCTCGTCGGCTTCGCAGGAGCCGGGCTCATCGGCCTGCGCCAGACCATGGGCGTCATCCTCGGCGCCGACATCGGAACGACCCTGACCGTACAGATAATCGCCTTCAAGGTCTACGACTACGCCGTCATACTCGTGGGTCTGGGCGGATTTCTGAGGTTCGTCGCAAAGGGAGGGCGCCTGCGCGATACGGGGCAGTCGATCCTCGGCTTCGCCTTCGTCTTCCTGGCGCTCAAGATCCTCATCGATACGTTCGCTCCCCTGGCCGGCGATCCCCTTCTCGCCGAGGTGCTCGGGGGTCTTGACAGGGATCCCCTGGCCGGCGTCATCATCTCGACGGTCATTACGGCGCTCCTGCACAGCAGCGCCGCCACCCTGGGGCTTGCCATGACCGCCGCCTCCTCGGGGCTCATGTCCGTCGAGGCCGTCGTCCCCGCCGTCCTGGGCGCCAACATCGGCACCTGCATCAGCGCAGTCACCTCCAGCATCGGCGCCGAGGTCCCGGCCCGTCGCGTGGCACTCGCCCACATCCTCTTCAAGCTCTGCGGCGTCGCAGTCGCGCTGCCCTTCATCGGCCCCTTCGCCCATATCGTCGAGGCGCTCAGCTCCGACCCGGCGCGCCAGATAGCCGTGGCGCACACGCTCTTCAACATAGCCATCGCCGCCATCTTCCTCCCCTTCATCGGCCCCTTTGCAAGGCTCATAGAGACGATGGTCCCCGACAGGGGCCGGAGCGAGAAGTTCGGGCCCCGCTACCTGGACGACATCGTGCTGAGCTCGCCGTCGCTCGCCCTGGGACAGGCGGCCCGTGAGGCCCTGAGGACGGCCGATATCGTCCAGGAGATGCTCAGGGGCTCGCTCGAGGTGCTGCGCGGCGACGACATGGAGCTTCTCGAAAGGGTCGAGGAGCGCGACAACGAGGTGGACCTTCTCGAAAAGGAGATCAAGCTCTACGTGGCGAGGCTCTCGCGCGAGTCCCTCTCGGAGGAGCAGGTCCGCCGGGAGCTCGAGATACTGACGTTCATCAACAACCTCGAGAACATAGGCGACGTGATAGACAAGAACCTCATGGAGCTTGCCCGCAAGAAGATAAACCGCCGCCTCAGTTTTTCGAGCGACGGCATGGCCGAGATAACGGCGCTTCATGGAAAGGTCATGGAGAACTTCGAGATCTCCGTCGGCGCCTTCACCAACAGCGACGTGGAGCTTGCCCGCAGGCTGCTGGCCCGCAAGGCGAAGTTCGCGGAGATGGAGCGCGAGATGCGCCAGGCCCACATCGACAGGCTGCGCCGCGGGCTCAGGGAATCGATCGACACGAGCGCCATACACCTCGACGTGCTGACAAACCTGAAACGCATCAACTCCTATACGGCCGGCGTAGCCTACCAGATACTGGAGCGCGAAAAGGGCGCATAATAGAAGAAGAGGGGGAATCGAAAGTCTTTGAAGGGGGTGTGGGGGAAACTTTCTTTAGAAAGTTTCCCCCGCGTCGATTGCTCAGAGTTTCCTTGACAACGGGGCCTATTTTATATAAAAAAGATTGGAGGCCAGAGCCCTGAAAACGAGTCCCTGGAGGAATCATGGCGAGATACGGCATAATCAAGACCCTGGAGCTGGATTACGAAGAGGCCATAGACAAGGTCAAGGAGGCGCTCGCCAAGGAAGGCTTCGGCGTGCTCACCGAGATAGATGTGAAGGCGACGCTCAAAAAGAAGCTCGACAAGGATTTCAGGCGCTACATGATCCTCGGCGCCTGCAACCCCAACTACGCCCACACGGCGCTCACCATCGAGACGGCCATAGGTCTGCTCATGCCCTGTAACGTCATCGTCTACGAAAACGACGAGGGAGGCTCCACCGTAGGGGCCCTCGACCCGGCCGTCGCCTTCAGCGTCATCGACAATCCCGCGCTCGCCCAACTGGCCAAGGAAGTGCGCGACAAGCTCGAAAGCGTCATAAACTCTCTCTGAGTGAGCCCGTCCCCGCCGGCGCCGGTGAGCGGGGAGAAGGGCGGGCCGCCGTCACCTCCAGACCCCTTGCAAAGACTTTTGATTCGTCGGGACTCCCCCTTTCGGCCGCGGCGTAAAAGAGGCGGTCCCAACGGCATCGAAAGTTTCCCTCAACAACCGCGCGGGAGAGGAGTGTTTTGGGAAGGTTCAAGAACAGGCTCCTTGCGAAGCTCTTCACCATGTTTCCGTGGTTTGTGGAGCGCTCGGCGCAGAAGGCCGGGGCCGTCGAGGTCGAAGGGGTGCCCTGGACCCCGCTCTCCCGACCGCTCTCCGAATCCACGCTCGCCGTCGTCACCACCGCCGGCGTTCACCTGCGCAGCCAGCCGCCCTTCGACATGGACGACCCCGACGGCGATCCCAGCTACCGCATCCTTCCAGCAGCCGCCCCCCGCGGCGAACTCGTCATAACCCACGACTACTACGACCACAGCGACGCCGAAAGGGACATCAACATCGTCTATCCCGTGGACAGGCTCGCGGAGCTCCGCGAGGAAGGGCTCATAGGGGCCCTGGCCGAAAACAATTACGGCTTCATGGGCCACATCGACGGTCGCCACGTAAGGACGCTCATCGACGAGACGGCGCCCGAGGTGGCGCGGCGTCTGAAGAGCGAGGGCGTGGACGTTGCGCTGCTTACGCCGGGGTGAGGGATATGCAATCGGTCCGTCGGACTGATACAGAGGGCCGTCGAGGCCGCGGGCGTATCGACCGTATCGATCTCCATCGTGAGGAAGTTCACCGAGGAGGTGAAGGCGCCGAGGGCGGTCTTCTTGCGCTGGCCCATGGGCCATCCCCTCGGCGAGCCTGGAAGGGTCGATCAGCAGCGGCGCGTCCTTGAAAGAGCGCTCCAGGCCCTCGAGACGGTCGAGGAGCCGGGCACTATCATAGACCTGCCCTACCGCTGGCGCCGATACGAAGACCTCGAAGCCTGAGGGGAAACCCTCCACTGTAAGGGACAAGGCCCTGCCGGCCGGAAAGGGGCAAGGCCCCTAAGGGGCACGGTCCCTATGGCGCAGGGGTCCCGCGTTTTGCGGGACTCGGCCGTCTCCCTTTGACCTGTCGGCGGCGGTCCGGGGAGGGGGGCGGGCCGCAAAGGCGTAAAGAAACCCCCGCCTGGCGCGGCCCGCCCCCCCCTCCCCGGACCGCCGTCCATAATAAGGAAATTCTGGTTTATTGCACTGAGGGAACCGGGGGGCTGTGAGCCTTCTGCAGAAAGTTTCCCCCGGCTCACGCAATCTCACCTGGCGGGAGAGGCCGGGGCCGGAGCGGCCGGTGTCTCTGCGGGAAGCCCGGGGATGGGTTCCGCCGGGGGAGCGTCCTTGGGCCTGAAGAGCACGCCCTCGACGGGCTTGTCCTTGGGCTGGTTGTGGCAGCGCAGGCAGTCGGCGAAGGTGAAGGCCACCTTGCCGTGGCAGCGGCCGCAGTTTTTGCCCTTGCTCATCTCGCTCATGAGGATGACGTTGGCGCCGAGCTCGTCCTTGAATATGGAGGGGTGGCAGGACGAGCACTTTATCCACTGCGAGTGGACGCGGTGGTTGAAGAGCGTGTTCTTGAGGAAGGAGTTATTGCTCTCGAAGAGTATGACGTTATCGCGCACCTCGCGGCTCTCCGTCCCGTGGAGCGAGGGCTTGGGGTCGATGACGCCGTCGGCCTTGAGCTTGAGCCAGTCGATGAACTTGTACTTGTCGGTGGGGAGCTTGCCGTCGGGCAGCTTTTCGTAGTCCCACTTTGCGCCCACCCGTTCTGCGACGGCCTTTATCCTTTCGTGGTCCACACCCTTTTTCGTGGGCCTGTAGAGGGCCTCGGCTCCGGGCTTTCCGGCCACGTGGCACCGGGCGCACTCTTCCGTGGTGTTGAAGGCCGTCTCGCCGTTGTGGCATGCGCCGCACAGCTTGCCCCCGTCCATCGCGGCGTGGGTCACGGCCGTCTCCCGCTTCATGGGGAAGACAGAGTCGTGGCAGGCCGCGCAGTCGTACCAGATGCGATGGAGCCAGTGAGGGAAGAGCGCGGGCGTCAGCCCTTCGGCCTCCATCTTCGCAAGGCTCGACTGCATAACGATGTTGCCGAGGAAGGACTCTTCCTTCTTCCAGCGGTTGAGCTTCGCCAGCCTCGCGTCCTCTTTCTTCTTCTCCCTGCGCTGCATGGCCTCGACCTTGGCGATGAGGTCGTCGCCGCCGCCGTGCCAGTGCTTGTACATGGTCGCCATGGCGCTGGCCAGGTCGAGGAGCTCCATCTTTTCATTGAAGCTCTTGCCCGGGTCGTCGGCTTCCTCGAGGAGCGCCTCTATCTCGCCGGGCATGATCTCCTTGCTTTTCTTGACGAGCGTTACGAGGACGTAGAAGTTGTTGCCCTTGTAGTACTTGGTGAACTTCGCCCGGAAGTCGCCGCCTGCAGGGCCGCCGCCCGCAGGGCCGCCTGCAAGGCTGTCGCCTGCGGTAAGAAATAAGAACGCCGTAGCGGCGAGTACGACTGTCAGCGCTTTTAGTCTCATCGTTGCCGGCTCCTTTCCATCAGAAGCTCCATCAGCCTGCGTTTCTCGGCGGCCGCAACTTGACGGTTTCTGCAACAGTTTCCTGTGGTTTCTTCTCCGGGATGCAATACCGGCCGGTTGCGGCGGCCCGCAATGATAGAACGAAACTTATGTAGAAAACATGACAATTGTCAGTTTATAGATATATTTCGACACTCCGGTCCTGAATCTTGAGGAAAAAAACAGGGCGGCCCCCGTGGCGGCCGCCCTGTGCTCTTCCTCTATCTTCCGGGACGGTCCCGCCCGCGGCGTTTCAGGGGCCCGAGGCGGGCGGAGCAGCGGCTTCGGCGGCCGTGTCCCGCCGGAGCACGTCTTTACCGAGGACCGCGTCCTTCGGGGTGTTGTGGCAGCGCAGGCAGTCGGCGAAGGTGAAGGAGACCTTGCCGTGGCAGCGGCCGCAGAACCTTCCGCCCGACATGTCGGTCATGCTGATGTTGTTGGTCAGGTCGTCCTTGAAGACCTCGGGGTGACATGCCTTGCAGGTTATCCAGTTGGAGTGGACCTTGTGGTCGAAGACCACGTTCTTTACGATGGGGTTCTTGGTCACAAATAGTATCTTGTTGTCCCTTATCTCGTCCCTGAAGTCGCTGCTGAGCGAGACGATGGGGCTGAAGACGTTGAGTTCCTTGAGCTTTATCCAGTCTATGAACTTGAACCTGTCCAGCGGGAGCTCGCCGCCCGGCAGGTTCTCGGGACGCCAGACCGCCCCGATGCGCTGGGCGACCTTCCTGATCCTGTCGTTGTCCACCTTCTTCACCTTATAGAGGCGCTGGGCCTCGGGCCTGCCCGCTATGTGGCACCTCGAGCACTGCTCCTTGTCCTCCGTTGCGAAGGCGGTCTTGCCGTCGTGGCAGGCGGCGCACTGCCTGCCTTCCTTGAACTTCTCGTGGGAGATGTCGTTGGTCCAGCGCTTCATGTTGAATATGGCGAGGTGGCAGACCTTGCACTCGTACCATATCCTGTGGACCCAGTGGGGGTAGAGCACGGGACTTAAGTCCTCGAGCTCCATCTCCTTCATGTGCTTTTTCATCACGAAGTTTCCGAGGAAGCGCTCCTCCTTCTTCCACTTCATGATTTCGGCGATACGCTCTTCCTCGAGCCATATCTCCTTTTTCTGGACGGCCTCGATCTCCCTGATGAGCTCGTCGCCGCCGCCGACCCAGTGTTTGTACATGGAGGCCATGGCGCTGGCTATGTCGAGGAGATACATCTTCTCTTCGAAGCTCTTTTCGCCGGTGGTGGCCTCGACGATGAGGAGGCGGACCTCCGCGGGCAGCACGTCCTTGTTCTTCTTTACGAGCCTGACCTGCTTGTCGAAGAGGTAGTTCTTGTAGTTGTAGACGAACTCCTTCCTGAACTCGCTCTCCGCAGCCGTGGCCGCGGCGGCGCAGGTCACCGCGATCAGCAGGGCGACGACGACCGCCCGGCGGACGGAGCTGCTGTGCGACGAACTCATGACTTTGTCCTCAACCTTCCTGAACTCGCTCTCCGCAGCCGTGGCCGCGATCAGCAGGGCGACGACGGCCGCGAAGCGGCCCTTCCGGCGGATTTAATGGTGTCCCGGAGCCCCCCCCCGGATGCGGCGTGCGCAGGGGCTGCGCTCACCGGGCCTGTTCTTCCTGCGGCAGCTCCACGCGGTTGAGCACCCCCTCGGGGACTTGACCCTTCGGGGTGTTGTGGCAGCGCAGACAGTCGGCGAAGGTGAAGGAGACCTTGCCGTGGCAGTGGCCGCAGAACCGTCCGCCCGACATGTCCCTCATCCTGATGCGGTTGCCTCCGAGCTTGTCCTTGAATATGGACGGATGGCACACGGAGCACTTTATCCAGTCCGAGTGTATCTTGTGATCGAAGAGTACGTTGTTGACGAAGTTGTTGCGGGTGTTGAAGAGTATCTTGGTGTCGTATGTCTTTTCCTTGTAGTCCTTGTGCAGCGATACCAGGGGCTCGAAGACCTTTTTCTTCTTGAGTTCGAGCCAGTTTATGAACTTGAACCTGTCGAGCGGCAGCTTGCCGCCGGGCAGGTTCTCGGGCCTCCAGACCGAGCCGATGCGGTCGGCCACCTTCTTTATCCTGTCGTTGTCCACGGCGCTCACGTAGAAGAAGGGCTCGGCGTCGGGTTTGCCGGCCATGTGGCACCTGTCGCAGCTCTTCTTGTCGTCCACCGAAAAGCTCAGCTTGCCGTTGTGGCAGGCGGCGCACTGCTTACCCTCCTTGAACTTCTCGTGGGAGATGGAGTTGGTCCAGCGCTTCATGGTGAATATCTCCTGGTGGCAGACCTTGCACTCGAACCATATCCTGTGGACCCAGTGGGGGTAGAGCACGGGGCTTAAGCCCTGGGCCTCCATCTCCTTCATGTGCTTTTTCATCACGAAGTTTCCGAGGAAGCGCTCCTCCTTCTTCCACTTCATGATGTCGGCCAGGCGTTCTTCCTCGAGGTGTATCTCCCGCCTTATGAGCGCCTCTATCTCGCGGAGCACCCTGTCGTCGGCGTCGTTCCAGTACTTGTTCATGTAGGCCATTGCGCTGGCTACGTCGAGGAGATACATCTTCTCCTCGAAGCTCAGCTCCTCGGCCATGGCCTCCTTCAGCACCTCCTTGATGGCGCCGTCCACCAGCTCCTTGTTCTTCTTTACATGTTTTACCTGGACCTCGAAGCGGAGGTTCCTGTAGTTTTCGATGAATGTGTCGATGAACTCCCGCTGGTCCATGGCGTGCAGCGAGGCGGTCGGTGTGAGCAGCACCGCCGCGATGGTCGCGACGGCCCCGAGTGCTCGTAGGGGGTGCGGTATTTTCATTTCATAGGCCCTCTCGTCTCGGTGGAAAGGGTTTTTTTGCAGGCGGGTTGCGCACGGGCGCCGTCTTAACCGTCGTTGCAGGGAGTGCGGCGGCGGGACGATTGCCGGAAAGAGATCAGCCGTTCCTGGGAGGTCGTCCCGCGCCTGCGGTCCTCCCGCGACCTTCCCGGCGAGCCTTGCGCACCCTCTCCTGGTCCTGATGCTCGCGGTTGCCATGGGGAATTATATATGTCATTCCCCTGGATGGCAACAAGAAATATTATGGAAACTCCGATTTGTTGCACTGAGGGAACCTTTTTGTAAAAGGGTCATGGACCCACGGTTCCCTCAGACTCCCTCCAAAAACTTTTAACGCCCTGCGGTTCATCCCGGTTTTGCTTGCAAAATCGGGATGAACCGCAGGGAACTAAAAGTCTTTGAAGGGGGTCTGTGGCCCTTCTACAGAAAGTTTCCTCCAAGGTGATTAATCAGAGCTTCCATGCTTGATTGCCTCTGCAAATCGGTGTTATATTCGGATGGTCCGAGTCAGCTTGATAAAGGAGGTGGCGTGGTGTTGAAGGTCCGTTGCGCAGCGGTCCTGTCCCTGTGGGCCCTGGTCATGCTCGCCGCCGTGTTGCCGGCCTCCGCCCTCACGGACGACGAGAAGGTCAATATCCGGATCTACGAGGAGGTGGGCCCCTCTGTCGTCAACATCATAACGACGGCCGTGTCATACGACTTCTTTCTCAATCCCGTGCCGGAGACGGGCAGCGGCTCCGGCGCCGTTCTCGACAAGCTCGGCCACATAGTCACCAACTTCCACGTCATCGAGGACGCGGCGCGCCTGGAGGTGACGCTCCACGACTCGCAGCGCTACGAGGCGAGGGTGGTAGGCGCGGACCCGAGCAACGACCTCGCCGTCATAAGGATAGAGGCCCCGCCCGAGAAGCTCCGGCCCATCCCGCTCGGCACCTCCGGCGACCTGAAGGTGGGTCAGAAGGTGCTCGCCATCGGCAACCCCTTCGGACTGGAGAGAACGCTCACCGTCGGCGTGGTGAGTTCCGTGGGCAGGACCATGAGGGCCGTCAACGGCAAGCTCATAAGGGGGGTAATCCAGACCGACGCGGCCATAAACCCCGGCAACTCCGGGGGACCGCTCCTCGACGGCGAGGGGAGGATGGTGGGGCTCAACTCGGCCATATTCAGCCCCGTGGGCGCCAGCGTGGGCATAGGCTTCGCCATCCCCGTCGACACGGTGCGGCGCGTCGTGCCCCAGCTCATCGAGAGGGGCTACGTGGCGAGACCGTGGCTCGGCATAGGCGGCCACGGCATCGACGAAGCGACGGCCGAACTCCTCGGCCTCCCCTCGCCGGGCGTGCTCATCGCCGAGGTCTACAGGGGAGGTCCGGCCCACAAGGCCGGCCTTCGCGGCGCGACCAGGTACCTGAGACTCGGAAACGTCATGGTCCCCGTGGGCGGAGACCTCATAACGGCCGTCAACGGCCGAGAGGTGGAAAGCTTCGACGACCTCGACGAGGTCCTCTCGGAGCTTGCGGTCGGCGACGTGGTGGTGCTCGACGTCTTCAGAAAAAGGAGTAAGATCAAGGTGCGGGTCAGGCTCGAGGAGATGCCCCGCTGAACAGGGGAAGGACCTTCCGCGCAAGGGGCCACCATCGTATGTTATCCGGATCTTCGGCTGTACGAGGGGGGCGCGCCGGGCGGGAACTTTACGCCCTTGCGGCCCGAACCTCCGGCACAGCCCCCGAGGCAGCCGGCGCGGGCCGGCTGCCGAGGGCCGTTTCCTCTTTACGTAAAGGCTCCCCCAAACGACCAACCACGGAGGTGGTTTCTATGAACGACGCTGTCAGGCCGGTATCGCCGGGACTTCTGTTGGGACTCTGTTCGCTCATCTTCGGCATAGGGTGGGCCATGTTCATCATCACCCAGCACGAGCGCATCCACGATATGCTCGCCGCCGAGACCGAGGCGCTCATGGAGGAGAGGTTCATCCTCCAGCCCGACATGGAGGGGATGGACCACGGCGGCCACGAAGAGGGGCATATGATGGACGAAGGAGGGCACGATCACGGAGGCGGCGCCCACGATCATTCGGCCCACGACCATGGGGAGGCGGCGGCCACGGGCGACGGCCACGACCACCCGGCCCACTCCGACCCGGAGACGGCGGCGGCCCACGAGCGGCTCACGAGGGGCCACCTCCACGCCATGGGCCTTGGGCTCGTGACCATAGCCCTCTCGCTCGTCCTGGCCTTCACCGACGCGCCGGCGAGGGTCAAGACCGTGGTGTCGGCCATGGCCGGCATCGGCGGCTTCTTCTACCCCTTCGCCTGGATAGTCATGGGGTTTCGCACGCCGCTGCTGGGGATGAAGGGGGCCGAGGAGTCGGTGCTGCCCATCGTCGCGCCCAGCGTGCTCCTGGTGCTCGCGGCGCTCGCCGCCACCGCCTTCCTCGTAGTCATGGGGATCGTGAAAAAGGGACTTCGCTGACTTGCCGCAGGGACGGCCGGGCCTCGTCGCCGGGAGCTTTCTCCTTGACAAGCGGACGACGCCTTTATAAAATTTTGATTACTCTGGGGGAAACTTTCTGTAGAAAGTTTCCCCCAGACCCCCTTCAAAGACTTTCAATACGAGTTGGTTTCCCCCTGTTTTGCCAGGCAAAACAGGGGGAAACCAACTCGCGTTAAAAGTTTTTGGAGGGAGTCTGAGGGA
>DRME01000042.1 GCA_011375175.1 Deltaproteobacteria bacterium
GGTTCCCTCAGACTCCCTCCAAAAACTTTTAACGCGAGTTGGTTTCCCCCTGTTTTGCCTGGCAAAACAGGGGGAAACCAACTCGTATTAAAAGTCTTTGAAGGGGGCCTGGGGGAAACTTTCTACAGAAAGTTTCCCCCAGAGTAATTAATCAGAGCTTTCCTGAAGGAATGGGGCTTCTGTGATGGAGTAACTGGTGGTGTTTACTCTGTGCCCGTTGATTCTTCGATGTCGTTATATGAGCGGAGCCGGCCTTTGAGTCTGTGCATGGTCTGGCTATGGAGCTGGCAGACCCGGGACTCGGTTATGTCCATGACCTTGCCGATCTCCTTCATGGTGAGTTCGTTGTAGTAATAGAGCGAGACGATGAGCTTTTCCTTGTCCGGCAGTCCTTCCACGGCGCTGCCGACCACGCGCTTGAGCTCGTTGAGCTTGTAGACCATGACCGGGTCCTTTCCTTCCGGGTCCGCCAGGCACTCCAGTATGTCGAGCCCCTCCTCCCTGTTTATGCCGAGGTCTTCGAGGTTGAGCACGCTGAGGCCGCTTACCTGATGGAGCAGGGCGTCGAGCTCTTCGCAGTTTATGCCGAGGAAGCTGGCCACCTCCTCGTGCTCCGCCGGGCGTCCCGTGCGTTTCTCGATCTCCATGAAGGCGTGCTCGATCTTGTTGGACTTCTCTCGCAGCGACCGCGACATCCAGTCCATGCTCCTGAGCTCGTCCATTATGGCGCCTCGAATCCTTATGGACGCATAGGTCTTGAACTGGACGCCCCTGCTTTCGTCAAAGCGCTCTATGGCTTCGAGAAGCCCTATGGTGCCGGCGCTTACGAGATCGTCCACGTCGATGTGGGGCGGCAGGTGGATGGCCACCTGGTGCGCAATGATCTTGACCAGGTGGACGTGTTCCCGGATCATCGCATCCCTCTTGGATTCGTTGAGCCTCCCTGTGTTCTCCATCATGGTATACACGGCTACCTCTCCCTCTTTAGTGTTTACGCCCCTGCGGGCCCCGGCTGCGGCCTTCACGGCCCCTGCTCCAACATCCTTCTCCAGAAAAACTGTATGCCTCCCTTTGGCCCGTTGCGCGCCGGCGCGGCGCCGAGGGTCCGGGCCACCTCCTCGTAACACCGGCTCGCCTGGCTGCGCGGAAAGGCCTCGATCACCGTCTTCTGTCTGACAACGGCCCTGGCCACGTTCTCGTCGTAGAGGACGCAGCCCAGGTAGTCGACCGATATGTCGAGGAAGCGCTCTGCCGCCAGGCTTATCTTGCGATAGACCTCGAGGGCCTGCCGCCTCGTCTTCACGGCGTTGACGAGGAGGCGGAAGTTCTTCTCGCCGTGGTTTTTGCTCAGCACCTTCATGAGCGCGTAGGCGTCGGTTATGGACGTGGGCTCATGGGTGGCCACCACTATGATGTCCTGGGCGGCGGTGTTGAAGAAGAGCACGTTGTTGGATATGCCCGCGCCGGTGTCTATGATCATGATGTCTATGCGGCGCTCGAGGTTCTCTATGTGGGAGAAGAGGGCGAGCCTCTGCTCGGCGCCCAGGTGCGTGAGCTCCTGGATGCCCGAGGCCGCCGGCAGTATGAGCACGCCCGCCGGCCCGGTGACGAGCACGTCGTCGAGCGTGCGCTCGCCGCGCAGGAGATGGCCTATGTTGTATTTCGGCGCGAGTCCGAGCAGGACGTCTACGTTGCCGAGCCCGAGGTCGGCGTCGAGCAGCAGCACGCGCTTGCCCATCTTGGAGAACGCCACGGCGAGGTTCGCCACCGAGTTGGTCTTTCCCACGCCGCCCTTGCCGCTCGTCACCGAAAGGACCCTCACGGAGTGCGACTCCGCCGGCGCCGTCTCGTCCGCCCTGTGCGCCATGTCTCTCAATGTGTACGCCTGGTCCATTCTCCCTCCGGCCTGTGATTTAGAGTCGGGACCGCGTGCCGCCTCTTCGCGGTCGCCTCAGGTGAGAAAATCGAGAATCCTTTCCCTCGTGGCCCGCTCGATATCCTCCGGCACCCGCTGACCGGTGGTGAGGTAGGCCACCGGCTTTCCTGACATGACGGCGGCGTTGAGCACCGGCCCCCTCACCCCCGCCTCGTCGAGCTTGGTGAAGGTGAGCGAATCGAGCGGCAGGCGCGAGAACTCCCGCACCGTCTCGTAGAGGACCGAGTCCCTCGATGCGGCGCTGAGCACGAGGTTGAAGCGCAGCCTTCCGTCGATTCCGGCGAGGCCGGCGAGCTCGCCTATGTGCTCGCTGTCCCTGTGCGCCCTGCCGGCCGTGTCTATGAGCACCACGTCCTTGTCCCTGTGGGCCCTGATCAGCCCCGCGAGCTCTTCGGGGCCGCCGGCAACCTCGACGGGCACGCCTATGATGCCGCCGTAGGTCCTGAGCTGCTCCGCCGCCGCGATGCGGTAGGTGTCCATCGTGAGGAGCGCAACACGTCTCTTGCGCTTGAGGGCGTATATGGAGGCGAGCTTGGCGATGGTCGTCGTCTTGCCGACGCCGGTGGGCCCCACGAAGGCGAGCGCCCGGCAGCCGCGCTCCCCGCCGGAGGCGGGCCTGCCCAGGGGATCGCTCACGGATATCTTGCCGTAGAGCACGCGGGCCACGAAGGCCCGGAGCTTCCCCTCGTCGGCGGCGGCCTCCTTGCCGAGCCTCGAAAATGTGTAGACCAGGACCTTCTGCGCAAGCCTGCGGTCAAGGCCGTTGGCAACGAGGTGGTCCTCGACCCTGGCGAAGCTCTCGCCCCGCGGGGCGTTGCGGTTGAGGAAGAGCTCCCAGCAGATATCCTTCAGCTCCTTGAGCTCCGCTTCTATTTCGGAGATGTCCGCCGCCGTAGCCGTGCCGGACCGCTCCCGGCCTGAAGCGGTAGCTGCGTGCCGGGCCGCCGGCGAGTCGTAATCCACGGCCGCCACCACCTCGTAGAGCCCCGAGCCTCCGAGCCCCCTGGTGCTCATTATGAGGGCCTCATCGCCGAACTCGGCCTTCACGGCCTTCATGGCCTCGGCTACGGAGCGTGCCGTAAACCTCTTGATATGCATAGGGAGTCACCACCTTCGAGCGTTGAGTTCATCGACGGCCTGCACGCATCCCCTCCTCTACAGGCCGACCACCTTGAGCGTCTGGACCCTGGCGTCGCTTGTGAGCTCGCTGTGCGAGACCACGGGCAGCGTGGGGAAGGGCCGCTCCGTGAGGCTGCGCACGAACCTGCGGATCTCCTGCGAGACGAGCACCACCGGCTGGTAGCCCAGGCTCATGGCCTCCTCGACGGCCTCCCTTATACCCTGCAGCACGGCCTGGGCCGCCGAGGGCTCCATGGCCAGGTAGCTTCCGAGCTGGCTCTGGCTCACCGACCCGGCGATCCTCTCCTCCACCTCCTGGCTCAGCGTCACGGCCCTTATCACCGAGTCGGCGTCCTGGACCGAGCGCGTTATCTGGCGCGCAAGGCTCATCCTCACGTACTCGGTGAGAAGGTCGGCGTCCTTGGTGACGGCCGCGTAGTCGGCGACCGTCTCGAGGATGGTCTGGAGATCCCTTATGGAGACCCTCTCCTTGAGGAGGTTCTGCAGTACGCGCTGGAGCCCGCCGAGCGTTATCTGGTTGGGCACCAGGTCTTCCACCACCTTGGGATAGACCTTCGCCACCTTGTCGAGGAGCCCCTGGACCTCCTGGCGGCCGAGCAGCTCATGGGCGTGGTTCTTGATTATCTCCGTTATGTGTGTCGCCACGACGGCGGCGTGGTTGACCACCGTGTAGCCCATGAGCCTGGCCTTCTCGCGCTCCGAGTCGGGCACCCACAGCGCCGGCAGACCGAAGGCCGGATCGCGCGTCTCTATGCCGTCGAGGCCCGGCTGGGCGTTGCCGGGGTCGATGGCCAGCGAATAACCGCCCATGAGCTCGCCCCTTGCGACCTCGAAGCCCCGGACGAAGAAGACGTACTCCGTGGGCTTCAACTGGAGATTGTCCTTTATGTGTATGGAGGGCACGACGATCCCCATCTCGTCGGCGAACTGTTTTCTCACGGCCTTTATCCTGTCGAGCAGCTCTCCTCCTTCCGATGCGTCGACCAGCGGGATGAGCCGGTAGCCCACGTCCAGTCCGAGCATGTCCACCAGCGGCAGCTCTTCGCTCTCCTCGGCCGCCGGCCTTGCGGCCTCGGCCCGCAGCTCCTCCTCGCGCAGCCTCTCCTGCTCGCTCTCCGCCTCGGCCCCCAGTGTGCGGGCCACGTAGGCCATGGCACCCGTGAAGGCCGAGAGGGCGAAGAAGGCGAACTTGGGGAGCCCCGGCACGAGGCCGAAGAAGAAGAGTATGCCCGAGGCGATCATGATGGGCTTGGGGTTGACGAGGAACTGGCGTCCGAGACTCGTGCCAAGTCCCGCCTCGCTCGACACGCTCGATACGAGTATGCCCGCGGCGGTGGAGATGATGAGCGCCGGGATCTGGGCCACCAGCCCGTCGCCCACTGTCAGCAGCGTGTAGGTCACCGCCGCGTCGCTCATGGACATGCCCTGCTGGAGCACGCCGATCACGAGTCCGCCCACGATGTTTATGAGCGTTATCAGTATGCCCGCAACGGCGTCGCCGCGCACGAACTTGCTGGCGCCGTCCATGGCCCCGTAGAAGTCGGCCTCCCGGGCGATCTCGTCGCGGCGCCGCCTGGCCTCGTCCTCCCCTATGAGCCCGGCGTTGAGGTCGGCGTCGATGCTCATCTGCTTGCCGGGCATGGCGTCGAGGGTGAAGCGGGCGGCCACCTCGGCTATGCGGCCCGAGCCCTTGGTTATGACGACGAAGTTTATGATCACCAGTATGGCGAAGACCACGAAGCCCACGGCGTAGTTGCCGCCGACGACGAAGTTGCCGAAGCTCTTTATGACCTCTCCCGCCGCCGAGGGGCCCTCGGCGCCGTTGAGAAGGATGATGCGCGTGGAGGCCACGTTGAGCGAGAGCCTGAAGAGCGTCGTCACGAGCAGCACGGTCGGGAAGGTGGAGAACTCGAGGGGCCGGGCTATGTATATGGCGAGAAGCAGTATTATCACCGCCATGGTGATGTTGAAGGTCAGGAGCAGATCCAGGACGAAGGGCGGGATGGGCAGGATCATCACGGCCAGTATGCCCACGATGCCGAGCGGCAGCAGGTACTCGGAGCCGCTCCTGAGCCTTCCCATGCTCTCTGTCGTCGCCGTAGTCATCGTGATCTTCCTCGCCGCGCCTCAGCGGATGCGCCTGTTCTTGAGCCTGTAGACGTAGGCCAGCACCTCGGCCACGGCCTTATAGAGGTTGAAGGGTATCTCCGAGCCTATCTCGACCGCCTTGAAGAGGGCCCGCGCAAGGGGCTTGTTCTCCACCACCGGCACGTCGTGGCTGCGGGCGATCTCCTTTATCCTCTCGGCCACGAGCCCCGAGCCCTTGGCCACAACGAGCGGCGCCTCGGCCTTCTCCCTGTCGTAGCGGAGCGCGACGGCCAGGTGCGTGGGGTTGGTGACCACCACGTCCGCCAGGGGCACTTCCTGCATCATCCGCCTTCTGGCCATGGAGCGCTGGATGCTCCTTATCCTCGCCTTGACTATCGGGTCGCCCTCGGTCTCCTTGTGCTCCTCCTTCACCTCGTCCTTGCTCATCCGCAGCTTGCGCTCGTGGCTCCACTTCTGGTAGGCGTAGTCGAGGGCCGCGATGACGGCGAGCACCCACAGCGTTCGAAGCACTATCGTGAAGGAGACACCGCTCATGAAGACGAGCGTGGTTGCGGTGTCCACGTCTACGAGCGAGGGTATCCTCTCCCACTCGCTGCTCACGGCCTGATAGACCACGAACGTGAGGACCGACACCTTGACGAGGTTCTTCACCAGCTCGGCGAGCGCCGTGAGCGAGAAGAGACGCTTTGCGCCCTGCAGCGGATCGAGCTTCGAGAGGTTGGGCGCGAGCGGTTTCGTGGAGAGCACCAGACCGTTCTGCAAGAGATAGGCGGCCACGCCGAAAAAGGGCACGAAGAGCATGGGCAGCAGTATGTAGAGGAGCTCGCCGGCGGCTCGCCTGAAGAGCACGTAGAGCTGCTCCGGCGTAAGCTGCGTGGCCGGGATGGCCCCAAAGGAGCTCTTCATGAATCCCGACATCTCCATCATCATCATCCTGCCGAATAGGGTCAGCAGCGCCAGGCCGCCGAGGACGACGAAGAAGGTGCTCACCTCCCGGCTCGTGGCCACGTTGCCCTCGCGCCTGGCCTCCTCGCGCCTTCGCGATGTAGGTTGTTCTGTCTTTTCCCTGTCGTCGGCCATCTCTACATCACCTTCATCAGATAAGAGAGCCTGTGCCAGAGCTCATCGAAGACGCCGCTTATCTTCGCCTCCATGTAGGGAAGCGAGAGACCGAGCACGAAGAACCCCGCCATGATCGTGACGGAGAATCCGATTACGAACATGTTGAGCTGCGGCACCGTCCGAGCAAGGATGCCGAGGGCGAGGTTGGAGAATATGAGTGTCGCCATGACGGGCGCCGCGAACTTCACGCCCAGTATGAAGATGTCGCGCGAGTAGTGGATGACGCCCTCGAAGAAATCGGTCGTGAGCGCGAGTCCGTAGGGCGGTATGAGCTCGAAGCTCTTCTCGAGCGCCATTATTATCATGAGGTGGCCGTTTATGCTCAGGAAGACGAGCAGCGTAAAGAGGCTCATCAGCCTGCCGAGCACAGTGACCTGCGCCGACGTGTTGGGGTCGAAGACGTTGGCCATGCCCAGCCCCATCTGGAACCCGGCGATCTGGCCCGCGAACTCCACGCCCGTGAAGACGAAGCGCACAACGAGGCCCAGGGCCGCGCCGACGAGTATCTCGCCCGTCACGCTGACGGCGAGCTCCGGCAGCGTGGCCGGCATGGGCACATAGCCCATGAAGGGGACGAGGATGAGCGTTATGACGAGTGCAAGCCCCATCTTGAGCTGAAGCGGCGCCGAGACGGAGCCGAAGACGGGCGCGGCCATGAGCACGGCGCCCGTGCGCACGAGCACGAACAGAAAGGTCGGCATCTCGGCTATCAGGCGGTTTACGAGCTCGTTCATCGTCGTCTACCTTATGTACTCCGGTATGTTCACTATCAGCCCCTCGGTGAAGGAGACCATGACGTCCATCATCCATGGAAACAGGACGAGAAGGGCTATGAACACGGCTATGATCTTCGGCACGAAGGTGAGCGTCATCTCCTGTATCTGCGTCACCGACTGAAAAATGCTTATGGCGAGGCCGACGACCATGCCCACCAGCAGCACCGGTCCGCTCACCATGAGAACGACCTCGACGGTCTGCCTGCCTATGGACGTCACGAACTCCGGTGTCATGGCGTCTTCCTCCCTATCTCCCGGCCCGCCCTTCACCGTCCCCGGCGCCGGTCAATAAAAACTCTTCACCAGCGATCCCACCAGTATGTGCCAGCCGTCGACGAGCACGAAGAGCATGAGCTTGAAGGGCAGCGAGATCATGACCGGCGGGAGCATCATCATGCCCATGGACATGAGCACGCTGGCCACGACCATGTCGATGACCAGAAAGGGGATGTAGATGAGAAAGCCTATCTGAAAGGCCGTCTTCAGCTCGCTGGTTATGAAGGCCGGTATGAGCACCCTCGTCGGTATCTCGTCGACCGAGGCCGGCTTCCCCGCCCTTGCAAGCTGCAGGAAGAGTTTCACGTCGTTTTCGCGCACGTTCCTGAGCATGAACTTCCTTATGGGTTCGAGACCGTTTTCAAGCGCCGCGCTCTGCGTGATGCGTCCGTCCATGTAAGGGGCCAGCGCCCTGGTGTTTATCTCCATGAGCGTGGGGCCCATGACAAAGAGCGTGAGGAAGAGCGCCATCCCCACGAGCACCTGGTTTGGCGGCGCCTGCTGCACGCCCATGGCCTGGCGCAGCAGCGAGAACACGATGATGATCCTCGTAAAGGAGGTCATCATTATGAGGATGGCCGGCGCGAGGCTCAGGACCGTAAGCAGTATAATTATCTGTATGGTCGTCGACAGCCCCTGCGGCCCCCCTTCCTCGCCTCCTATGGTGAGGGAGACGGCGGGCAGGGTGAAGGGGTCGGCGGCCGCCGCTCCAGCCCAGACCGCCACGGCCAGCACCGCCGCGGCCGCCGGCGCAAGCGTCCTCGCCGGCGAGCCCCTCACCGTCCCGCCTCCCCGTCTCGCCCGCCCCGCAGGCCGAGCCTTTCCTGGAGGACCTCCACGAAAGAGCCTTCGCCGCCTTCCTCGAAGCGCCTCACCCGTTCGAGGGACTCGGCCCTTTCGAGGCGGGTGAGAAGCGTTATGGAGGTGGGCGTGAGTCCGAGCACGAGCAACTCTCCGGCCACGTCCACGATGGCGATGTTTCGGCGCTGCCCCA
>DRME01000043.1 GCA_011375175.1 Deltaproteobacteria bacterium
ACTCCCTCCAAAAACTTTTAACGCCCTGCGGATCATCCCGATTTTGCTTGCAAAATCGGGATGATCCGCAGGGAATTAAAAGTCTTTGAAGGGGGTCTGGGGGAAACTTTCTACAGAAAGTTTCCCCCAGGGTAATTAATCAGAGTTTCCATAGTAAGTCCGGACGCTGGCGCTCCCCGTCGCGCAGGGAGCGGACAAAGACGAGAGGCGGAGGTGTGACATGGAGAAGGCCCTACTGGCGCTGGCTGCGGCGCTCTCGGTGGGCGTGTCGGCGCTGGCCACGGCCTGGGCGCAGAGCAGGATAGGTGCTGCCGGCATGGGCGCGCTGGCTGAAAACAAGGAACTGCGGGGGATAGTCATCATACTTGTGGCCATACCGGAGACGATGGTGCTCCTCGGTTTCGTCATCGCCTATCTCATACTGACGGGCTGAGCCTTGCCGGAAGTGACGGACGGGGAAGGCGGTCCGTCCGATGAGGAGGTGCCTTTCGCATGGGACAGGAAGAGCTGCTGCGGGCCATAGAGGAAGAGGCCCTTGCGCAGCGTGAGAGGATACTGAGGGAGGCCGACGAGCAGGCCGGGGCCATAGTGGCCGAGGCGGAGCGCCGCAGCGAGGAGCATGCGCGCAAGCGGCGGGAGATGGAGGCCGCAAGGCTCGGGAGGCTGCGGGCAAGGGCCGTCAACCGGGCGAGGATAAGGGCGTCGGCCATGGTGCTCGGCGCAAAGCAGGAGATCATCGACCAGGTGCTCTCCAGGGCCAGGGACGTTATCGAGGGCTCCGACAAGGAGACGACCACCAGGCTCGTAAGCGCACTCTACGACGAGGTCAAGGCCGAGTGGCCCGAGGACCTCTCCACACCCTTCGTGCGGATGAACCCCGCCTACGCCTGGCTCGTCCAGGACCGGGCCACCGAGATAGAGCCCGACGAGAGCCTCGATATGGGCGTCGTCTTCGTCTCGCGCGACAGGCGGCTCATGATCGAGAACACCATAAGAACGCGCATGGAGAAGGGGAAGAGGCACATACTGACGCTGCTCGGCAGGCTGCTCTTCCGCTGACGCCCCGGCGGGGGGGGGCGGGAAGAGGGGGTCCGTTGGATTTCGGTTTTCTCAACGCCAGGGTGCGGGCAAGGCGCGCAAGGCTTCTCGGTGGCTCCGTGCTGGATGCGCTCGTCGAGGCCCCGGGGCTTGACGCATTGATCGCCCTTCTGGGCGGCTCGCCTTACGGGCCCCATCTCGCCTCGGCCATGGCACGCTACGGGGACCCGTCCGAGGCCCTCGACGCGGCGCTGCGCGCAATGCTCTCCGACGACCTCGCCGTCCTCGACAGGGACGCGCCCGCCGGCGCGCGGCCCTGCATCGGGGCGCTGCTCTCCTTCCGGGAGGCGGCGAACCTGAAGACCATCGCCCGCGTGCTCGTCAAGGGCGGCGAGAGGGCCGCCGCGGCGAGGCTTCTCGTGCCGGCCGGCTCGCTCGACGACCGGGCGCTGCGCCGCCTTCTCGGCGCCGGCGACCTCGACGACATGGCGGCGCTCCTCTCTTCCTGGGGAAGTCCTTATGCGAGGCCCTTTCGAGCCGGCCTGGAGGCCTTCGCGCGCACGGGAAGCCTCTTCGACCTGGAAAGGGAGCTCGACGCCTTCGTCCTGTCGAGGGCGAGAGCGGCGACGGCCCGCGCCGCCGGGGCGCTCGAAGAGGCGCGCGCGACCGTCGAGTACCTCATCGACAAGACCAACATCATGACGCTCGTAAAACTCTGCGGCGAGACGAGGGGACGGGAACTGGCCGTCTCCCTCTTCGTCGAGGGAGGAAAGAGGCTTCTTCGCGGAGACTACGAGGAGCTCGCCGCCGAGACGCGGCGCGACAGGCTCCTCGACGGCCTCGCCTCACGGGTCTCCGACCGCCACATGCGCGCGGTCCTCGATACGGCCTACGGCGAGGAGGCGATCTTTCTCGAAGAACGGCTCGACGCCCTCCTTGCCTGGAGACTGGACAGGGCCTCGGTAGTGGACCCCCTCGGCATAGCCGTGCCCTATGCCTACATGTACGCACGGACGAGGGAGCTCAAAAACCTGAGACTCATAGCGAGGGCGAAGATATTCGCCATGCCGGCAAGACAGCTCAGACGCGCCCTCGGTGTGGCCGACTGGCGCGCGGTGTGAATGTCTTCGGCGGTCCCCGGGAGGTTCGGGCCGCGCCGGACGGGATTTTTTTACGCCCTTGCGGCCCGGATGCCCCTTAAAAGACTCTTGACCTGGGCTGGGGGAAACTTTCTGTAGAAAGTTTCCCCCAGACCCCCTTCAAAGACTTTTAACGCCCTGCGGATCACCCCGATTTTGCTTGCAAAATCGGGGTGATCCGCAGGGAATTAAAAGTTTTTGGAGGGAGTCTGAGGGAACCTTTTTACAAAAAGGTTCCCTCAGGGTAATTAATCAAAATCTCCAAAGGTTTTGGAGGGGCGTTGTATGGCGGGGCTTTTGATAGTGACGTCGCCGGGCGGGTCGTTGGGGTTTCGGCTCGGCGGTTTTCATTGCCGGGAGCTGGAGGGCGGCGGCGAGCTGGCGGCTCTCTTGAAGAGGGTGGCCGACGAGGGACGCTACGGCCTCGTCTGTGTCGACTCGGCGCTCCTCGAGGAAGTGGACCCCGAGGTGATGCGGAGGATCGACAAGAGGGGGGTGCCCATAGTGATGCCTCTGAAGATACCGGCCGGGTGGGAGGAGGTGGAGCCCGGCGAGACGCACATAGCGAGGCTCATACACCGGGCCGTGGGTTATCACATAAAGATAAAGAGATAGATGGACAGAGAGGCCGAAAGGGAGATAAGGGGGAGGATAGAGACCGTGTCGGGCCCCACGGTGGTGGCCTCGGGCATGGTTGGAGCGAGGATGCACACGACCTGTCTCGTCGGCGAGGCCGGCCTTCTCGGCGAGATCATCCTTGTCAGCGGCGAGCGGGCCACGATACAGGTCTACGAGGACACGACGGGGCTTCGTCTCGGCGAGGAGGTGGTGAGCCTTTCGCAGCCGCTGCTTGCGAGGCTCGGCCCCGGGCTCCTGTCGCGGGTCTTCGACGGCGTGGAGAGGCCCCTCGAGGCCCTGGAGGCGGTATTCGGTCCCTTCATAGGGAGGGGGTGCGGCGCCGAGCCGCTGGACCCGGACAGGACGTGGGGGTTCGAGCCCCGGAAGGCGAGGGGGGAGCGTGTCGCCCCTGGCGACGTGCTCGGCGTGGTGCGCGAGACCGAGGCCGTGGAGCACAGGGTGCTCGTGCCGCCGGGGATGAGCGGCGTGGTGAGGGAGATACGAAGCGGCGCCGTGACGGGCCGGGAGCCGCTGTGCACGCTCGAAGGGGGCGGGGAGATAGGGCTGTACCAGGAGTGGCCCGTACGGGTGCCCAGGCCCTCGGCCGGAGAGCTTGCGCCGAGCGAGCCCCTCATCACGGGCCAGCGCGTCTTCGACACGCTCCTGCCGGTGGCCAGGGGAGGCACCGCCGCCGTGCCGGGCGGCTTCGGCACGGGAAAGACGGTGGTCGAGCAGACGCTCGCCCGGTTCGCCAAGGTGGACATAGTGGTCTACATCGGGTGCGGCGAGCGGGGCAACGAGATAACCGACATACTCACCGAGTTCCCCGAGCTCAGGGACCCGGAGACCGGGCTTTCGCTCAGCGAGAGGACGGTGCTCATCGTCAACACGTCGAACATGCCCGTTGCGGCCCGCGAGGCGTCGATCTTCACGGGCATCACCATCGCCGAATACTACCGGGACATGGGCTACCACGTGGCGCTCATGGCCGACTCCATATCGCGGTGGGCCGAGGCGCTGCGCGAGATATCGTCGAGGCTCGAGGAGATGCCAGGCGAGGAGGGGTATCCGCCGTACCTGGCAACGAGACTCGGCCGTTTCTACGAGAGGGCCGGTGTCGTGAGATGTCTCGGCGACGGGGGGCGCACCGGGTCGGTGACGGTCATAAGCGCCGTCTCGCCGCCGGGCGGCGACTTCTCCGAGCCCGTGACCCAGGCCTCCCTGCGCTTTGCCGGCACGCTCTGGGCCCTGGACAGGGACCTGGCCCACAGGCGCCACTTCCCGGCCATAAGCGTCGAGGGGAGTTTCAGCCTCTATTACGACGAGCTCGCCGACTGGTACACCGACAACGTCTCGCCCGAGCTCGACGGGCTGCGCGCCAGGTTCCTCTCCCTTCTCCAGCGCGAGATGGAACTCAAGGAAGTGATGCAGATAATCGGCATGGAGGGGCTGCAGGAAAAGGATCGGCTCGTCATAGAGGGCGCGGCCCTTGCGCGCGAGGTCTTCCTGCGCCAGAGCGCCTACGACGAGGTCGACGCCTTCTGCACGCCGCAAAAGCAGTTCTGGATGCTCAAGGCCATAATGTCCTATCTCGACGCCATGGAGGCCGCCCTTTCGCGGGGCGAGTACCTCGAGTCCCTGCTCGAAAACCCGATCAGGGCCAAACTGGTGACCATGCACTCGGTCCCCAACGAGGGGTTCGCCGACTTTTGCCGCCGGCTCATAGACGAGTTGGAGGTCCACTTCGCGCAGAAGCGGGGCGAAGAGGGGGGGCGGTAGATGGACCTTCTCACCAGGGAGTACAGGACCATATCGGGCATAACGGGTCCCCTCGTCTTCGTGGAGGGCGTGCGCCGGGGGGCCCTGGGCGAGATATGCAGGGTCAGGTTTCCTTCGGGCGACGAGCGGACGGGCCAGATACTGGAGATGCGGGGCGGCAGGGCCGTGCTCCAGGTCCAGGGCGGCACGTCGGCCATAGACTCCGAGAGCGTCACCGTCGTGCCCACGGGCGAGGTGGCCACCCTCGGGCTCTCCACCGACCTCTTCGGCCGGGTCTTGAGCGGCATGGGAGCCCCCATGGACGGCTTCCCCGAGCCCCTGCCCGAGAAGTACGGCGACATAAACGGCCTTCCCATGAACCCCGTCTCCAGGGAGAAGCCCTCGGACTTCATCGAGACGGGCATATCGGCCATAGACGGACTCAACACCCTGGTGCGGGGGCAGAAGCTCCCCATCTTCTCGGGCGCGGGGCTTCCGGCAAACGAGCTTGCGCTGCAGATAGTGCGCCAGGCGCGGGTGAGGGGGGAGCGGGAACGCTTCTGCGTGGTGCTCTGCGCCATGGGGGTCACTTCCCGCGAGGCCTTCTTCTTCCGCGACGGCATCGAGAGGAGTGTGGCGCTTGACAGGACCATCGTCTTCATGAACCTCGCAAGCGACCCCACCATGGAGCGCCTCTTCGCCCCGCGCATGGCCCTTACGGCGGCCGAGTTCCTGGCCTTCGACAAGGGCTACCACGTGCTCGTCATACTCACGGACATGACGGCCTACTGCGAGGCCCTGCGCGAGATCGGCAGCGCAAGGGACGAGATACCGGGGCGTCGCAGTTATCCCGGCTACATGTACACCGATCTGGCCACCATCTACGAGAGGGCCGGAAGGCTCAGGGGCCGCGGCGGCTCCATAACGGTCATACCCATACTGACCATGCCGGACGACGACATCACCCACCCCATACCGGACCTGACGGGCTATATCACCGAGGGGCAGATAGTGCTCTCCAGGACCCTGCACCGCAAGGGCGTCTATCCGCCCATCGACGTGCTGCCGTGCCTTTCGCGGCTCATGAAGCTCGGCATCGGCGAGGGCAAGACCCGGAGCGGGCACCGCCGCCTCGCCGATCAGCTCTACGCCTCCTATGCCCGCGGCATGGACGTGCGAAGGCTCGTCACCATAGTGGGCTCCGAGGGCATAACGGACCTCGACAGGAAGTACCTGGCCTTCGCCGACTCCTTCGAGGCCGGGTTCATCGGACAGGGCAGGAAGGGGCGGACCATCGACGAGACTCTCGACAAGGGGTTCGAGCTCCTCAGGGCCCTTCCCGAGAGCGAGCTTACGAGGCTTGCATGATAGGGAGCGGACAGGTTACGCGCCAGACGCTTCTGCGGCTGCGCTCGCGGCGGCGGGTCCTGGAGAACGGTCTCGAGCTTCTGCGCGGCAAGCGCCAGGCCCTGATGAAGGAGATGTACTCGCTCATGGTCGAGTGCATCGACAGGCGTGATGAGCTGGCCGTCATGCTGAGCAGGGCCTTCAGGGAGCTTGAGCTTGCCAGGGGTTTCCTCGGCGACGCCGTCGAGTCGGCCGCCGCAGGGGCGCGCCGCAACGTAAGGCTCGACATCAGGTTCAGGAACGTCTGGGGCATAAAGATACCGGAGATCGTCCGGCGGCCCGTGGTCAGGAGCATCGAGGCCGGCGAACTCTCCCCGCTCGGCGAGAGCGCCGGTCTGCTCGACGCCCGACGCCGGTTCGAGAAGGTCGTCGACGCCGTCGTGGCCATGGCCTCGGGCGAAAAGAAGCTCCAGAGGCTCGCGGCCGCCGTGAGGGCCGACACCATACGGATAAACGCCATAGAGGAAGTGGTCCTCCCGATGCTTTCAAAGCGCATAAGGGAGATACGGCGCGTGCTCGAGGAGCGCGAGCGCGAAGAGGTCTTCAGGCTCAAGCGCTACAAGTCGAGGGGACGGTGAACGGCCGCGGCGGAGCGGACCACGGCCTTTTCGGGGGAACGGGTCTCTGAGATGGGCGGACAGTTCATAGACACCCTTGTCTTCGGCATGCTCGCCGGCGCGGCCACGCTCGGCGGCATATACATGCTCCTTGCGCGCCGGAGCTGGACCCGGCGCAACACGGTCTTCTTCATAAGCTTCTCGGCCGGCGTGGTGCTCAGCGTCGCCTTCGTCCACCTTCTGCCCGAGGCCGTGGAGCTCACCGACAACGCCATGGCCGTGGTGCTCGCCACCATGCTCGCCTTCTACATGGTCGAGCACATGCTGGCCATCCACACCTGCCACGAGGGCGAGTGCGAGGTCCACTCCATGGGCCTTCCGGCCTTCCTGGGCATAACGTTCCACTCCCTTCTCGACGGCGCCGTCATAGGCGTGGGCTTCGAGGCCGACTTCACCCTCGGCTTCGCCGCCGCCGTGGCCGTCCTCCTCCACGAGATCCCCGAGGGCGTGACCATCACGTCGCTTCTGCTCCACGCCGGTTACGACCGCACGAGGACGCTCGTGATGGGGTGGACCGTGGCCATGGCTACACCCGTGGGGGCCCTCGCGGCCTTCTTCCTCATCGACGACCCGTCTCCCTCCGTGCTCGGAACGCTCCTTGCCGTGGCGGCCGGTTCGTTCATCTACATAGCGGCGTCGGACCTCCTGCCGGAGACGCACAAAAATATGAGAAGGAGCAACATCGTGCTTGTGCTGGCCGGCGTCTTTCTGGTATATTTAACAACTTACCTGCGCGGCGGGGCTTAGCTACGGCCCGCCGAGGCGGGGCGGGAGGCGGGGGACGACAAGAGAGGAGAGGTCCAGGCACAAGTGATAGAACGCTACACGCGCGAGGAGATGGGCCGTCTGTGGACGGCCGAAAAGAGGTTCGGCACCTGGCTCGACGTGGAGATCTACGCCTGCGAGGCCATGGCCGCAAAGGGAGTCGTGCCCGAGAGGGCGCTGGAGACGATAAAGAAGAAGGCCGGCTTCGACATAAGGCGCATCGAGGAGATCGAGCGCACCGTAAAGCACGACGTAATAGCCTTCCTCACGTCCGTGGCCGAGCACGTGGGCCCCGATTCGCGCTACATCCACATGGGACTCACCTCCTCGGACGTGCTCGACACCTCCCTTGCCGTGCTCCTCAAAGAGGCGGCGACGATCATCATAAAGGACATAAAGGAGCTCATGAGGGCGCTCAAAAGGCGCGCCATGGAGCACCGCGACACGGTCATGATAGGCCGCTCCCACGGCATCCACGCCGAACCCATGACCTTCGGCCTCAAGATGGCCCTCTGGTACGAGGAGGCCCGGCGCAACCTCGAGCGCATGGAGCAGGCCCGCGAGACGATCTCCTGCGGCAAGCTCTCCGGCGCCGTGGGCACCTTCAGCGCCGTGGACCCCTACGTGGAACGCTACGTGCTCCGCAAGCTCGGCCTCAAGCCCGAGCCCGTGGCCACCCAGGTGGTCCAGCGCGACCGCCACGCCCACTTCTTCTCCACACTGGCCGTCGTGGCCTCGTCGGTCGAGAAGATAGCCGTCGAGGTGCGCCACCTCCAGCGCAGCGAGGTCCTCGAGGCCGAGGAGTACTTCTCCGAGGGCCAGAAGGGCTCGTCGGCCATGCCACACAAGCGAAACCCCGTGCTCTCCGAGAACCTCACGGGCCTTGCCCGCCTCGTGCGGGGCTACGCCGTGAGCGCCATGGAGAACGTCGCCCTCTGGCACGAGCGCGACATAAGCCACTCGTCGGTGGAGCGGGTCATCGCCCCGGACGCGACGATCCTCGTGGACTTCATGCTCGCAAGGGTCACCGGTGTCGTCAAGAACCTCGTCGTCTACCCGGCGAACATGCGCCGCAATCTCGACCGCCTCGGCGGACTCGTCTTCTCGCAGAAGGTGCTGCTGCGGCTCATCGAGAAGGGACTGACCCGCGAGCAGGCTTACGCCCTGGTTCAGCGGAACGCCATGAAGGTGTGGAAGGGTGAAGGCGACTTGAAGTCGCTTCTGAAGAAAGACCAGGATGTACTCGAAAGACTTGACGAAAAGGAGATCGAGGAGTGCTTCGATCTCGAGCCGTACCTGAGGCACGTCGACTACCTGTACAGGCGTGTCTTCGGCGGGAGCGGGCGCGCCCGCCGCAGCGGGAGGAGGAAAGAGTGAAGAGACTTGAAAAACTCTACGAGGGCAAGGCCAAGATAATATACAGGACCGACGATCCCGCGCTCTACATCCAGTACTTCAAGGACGACGCCTCGGCCTTCGACGGCAAGAAGAAGGGCACCATAGAGAGCAAGGGGATCTTCAACAACAAGATATCGTCGCGCATCTTCGAGTTCCTGCGGGAGAAGGGCGTTGAGAGCCACTACGTCAGGAGGCTCGGCGATCGCGAGATGCTCGTAAGGCGCGTGGAGATAATTCCGGTCGAGATAGTGGTGAGGAACATGGTGGCCGGAAGCCTTGCAAGGCGCATGGGCCTTGAGGAGGGCGCGCCGCTGCCGGAGACGCTGGTGGAGTACTACTACAAAAGCGACGAGCTCGGCGACCCCATGCTCAACGCCGAGCACATCCGCATCTTCGGTCTGGCCGCCCCCGAGGAGCTACAGGCCATGGTCGCCACGGCCCGCACGGTGAACGAACACCTCAAGCGTTTCTTCGACGAGCGCGGCATAATCCTTGTCGACTACAAGCTCGAGTTCGGCCGCTGCGACGGCAAGGTGCTCCTCGCCGACGAGATAACGCCCGACGGCTGCCGCCTCTGGGACAAGAAGACGCTCAAGAAGCTCGACAAGGACCGTTTCCGCCGCGACCTCGGCGACATCGAGGACGCCTACAGGGAGGTGCTCGACAAGGTCCTCGGCTGACTCCGGCCATGCGCCCCGGGGGGAAGCCTTCCGGGGAAGGGCCGCGCATCTTGGCGTCTTCTCCAGGCCCCTTGCCTGTGTTGTATTCGTACCGCCATCGACGCGAAAGGAACGGACGATAGCTCTATGAAGGCCAGGGTATACGTAACGCTTAAGAAAGGGGTGCTCGACCCCCAGGGAAAGGCCGTCATGGGGGCGCTCAAGGCCCTCTCCTTCGACGAGGTGCGCGAGGTGCGCATCGGCAAGCTCATCGAGATCGAGCTCGACGGCGCCTCGCGCGAAGAGGAGGAGGCGAGACTGCGCGAGATGTGCGAAAAGCTCCTCGCCAACCCCGTGATGGAAGACTTCGGCATCGAGATAGAGGACTGAGCGCCGCCGTGACGATGAAGAGAAAGGATTTCACCTTCGCCGTCATAGTCTTTCCGGGCTCAAACTGCGACCACGACTGCTACCACGTGGTCAAGCACGTGCTCGGCTGCGAGGCCCGCTACGTGTGGCACAAGTCGACCGATCTCGGCGACGCCGACTGCGTCGTCCTTCCCGGCGGCTTCTCCTACGGCGACTACCTGCGAACCGGCGCAATCGCCCGCTTCTCGCCCATAATGAACGAGGTCATGGCCTTCGCCGGAAAGGGAGGCCCCGTGCTCGGCATCTGCAACGGCTTCCAGATACTCACCGAGGCGGGCCTTCTGCCCGGGGCGCTGACGACCAACAGGGACCTCAAGTTCATCTGCAGCGCCGTCAACGTGCGGGTCGATACGACGGCCACGCCCTTTACGAGGCGCTACGCCGAGGGCGAGGTCCTCTCCATACCCATAGCCCACGCCGACGGCAACTACTACGCCGACGACGACACCATCGCCCGCCTCGAGGACGAGGGGCGGGTCGTCTTCCGCTACGTGGACGCCGGGGGAGAGCCGTCGGCCGAGGCCAACCCCAACGGCTCGCTCCGCAACATCGCGGGCGTTGCAAACAGGGAGGGCAACGTGGTGGGACTCATGCCCCATCCCGAGCGCGCCGCCGAGGCCATCCTGGGCTCGACCGACGGTCTCGCCCTCTTCGAGTCGGTCGCCGGGGAAGCGGCTGGGAGGTGCCCCCGGTGATTGAAGCCAGGGAGAAACGCACGCCGGTCAGCAGGCTCGAGCGGGAACTCGACGAGGGGAGGTTCGTCATAACGGCCGAGATATGTCCGCCCCGCGGTACGGAGACGACGGACTTTCTCGCCAGGGCGAGGCTCCTCAAGGGGATGGTGACGGCCGCCAACGTGACCGACAACCAGCGGGCCGTGATGAGGCTGTCGAGCCTGGCCTGCTCGGTGCTCCTGCTCGATGAGGGGATCGAGCCGGTCTTCCAGATGACCTGCCGCGACCGCAACAGGCTGGCCCTCCAGTCGGACATCCTCGGCGCCTGGACCCTTGGCGCGCGCAACATCCTGGCCCTCACGGGCGACCACGTGTCCTTCGGCGACCACCGCGAGTCCAGGGCCGTCTTCGACCTCGACTCGGTCCAGCTCGTCGGCACGGTGCGCACCCTCAACGAGGGACGAAACCTCAAGGGCAGGGAACTTCGCGGCGGCACCGGCTTCTTCATAGGCGCCGTCGTCGCCCCCGAGGCCGACCCGCCGGAGCCGGAGATGATAAAGTTCGAAAAGAAGGTCGACGCAGGAGCGCGCTTCTTCCAGACCCAGGCCTTCTACGACATGGACAACTTCAAGCGCTTCTTCGAGAAGGCCGAAAAGACGGGCGCGAAGATACTGGCCGGCATCCTGCTGCTAAAGTCGGCCCGCATGGCCGATTTCCTCAACAGGAAGGTGCCGGGCGTCACCGTCCCCCGGCGCCTCATAGACGAGCTCGAGGCCGCGCCCGACCAGTTGCAAAAAGGCATCGAAATAGCCTCGCGCCAGTTGCGCGAACTCAAGACCTTCTGCCACGGCGCCCACATCATGGCCATCGCCCAGGAAGAGAGCGTCCCCCACATAATATCCGGCGCCTGAGCCACAAGGACGCCTGCATACGCTTTTCCACTTATGCTTCGACGGAGAAGCCGGCGGGTCGGGCCGCGCCAGGCGGGATTTTTACGCCTTTGCGGCCCGACCC
>DRME01000044.1 GCA_011375175.1 Deltaproteobacteria bacterium
AAACCTCCTCTTGCCCTCGAAAAGCTCCCGCAGGAGCAAGACCTTCCACCTGCCGCCGATCAGGTTCATGGTCGTCTCCACGGGACAGGGCGACATCTTCTCCGGCATGACCTCCTCCCCCCATTGGTTACTCAAATGTCAGTATATTACAAACAGGTGCCTTCTTGCAACAAGAAAGCAACATACATATAATATTGTAAACAGGGAGAACGAGGAGCCGAACAGAATGAAAAAGCAAGGAGGATCAGCCATGAATACCACAAGGCAGCGGATCGTCGAGTACCTCGAGTCGCACCGGAAGATGACTCTGGCCACGGTGACGCCGGAGGGTCGCCCCTTAGCCCACACCGTGGAGTATGCGTCGTATGGTCCCACCGTCTATTTCGCCACCCGGAAGAGCACGAGAAAGGTTCAAAACATCCTGAAGAACCCCGAAGTGGCCTACGCGGTGGACGAGGACTACGACGACTGGCTCCAGATCCAGGGGGTCCAGATGGAAGGTGTGGCTACCGTGCTTTCGGACCAGGACGAGAAGGACAAAGCCGCCGCCGCGTACATCGAGAAGTTTCCATTCGTCGCGGACTTTCCCCCCAACTCTGAGATGGTCTTCGTCAAGGTGGAGCCCGTGAGAGGGTTTTTCCTCGATTACACACAAGGTTTCACGCACCGGGAAGATACTGAGTTTTGACCTGACATCCTTCGACAGACGGCCATGTCCGCCGGGCCGTCTGTCGAATGCGAGCTAAGCGGGCAAAGGGGGCGCGAGCTCCACTTCCGCCTGACGGACAGTGCCTTCCGGCCTGCCTGCCGCGGCGGGCACGGCGCTGGCAGGGGAGCGTTGATCAAATAATGAAAGAGACAAGCGAGGAAGACTTCGGCCTTGAAGACCGGGTCTTTGAGTTTGGGATACGGAAAGACGCGAACCGTGATCGTCAGCGGGGCAGGGCCGGCTCCTTGCGCTTCGGGAGTTAACGAGAAGGGCTCCTCAGCTCGTGGAGGAACTTCTGGCGGCAGTCGTCGCCGCAGAAGTAGTAGAGCTTGTCGCCCTTTCGCACCGTCAGGGCCGCCTCGACGGAGACGTAACTGCCGCAGACGGGGTCGAGGGCCGTCTCGGCGCCGTCGAAGACGACGGGACGCCGGGAGGCGGAGGGGTCGTCCTTGGGCCTGGGGGCAAGGAGGCCCTTCACGAACTTGTAGGCAAGAAAGGCTGCAACGATGAGTATGATGAGTCTCACGGACCTTCTCCCGGAGGCGCCGGCGGCCTCGGCCCCTCGTCTTCCGGGCGGCCGCCCAGCCTCCTGATGAGTCCCTTGTCGCCCGCGGCGTCGGCGAGCTCGCCGATGGTGCGCCCCAGCAGGGGATGGCGCACCGAGGCGGCCAGGTGGGCAAGGGGCCTGAGCACGAAGGGGCGCTCGTGCATGAAGCGGTGCGGTATGACGAGCTCGTCGCTCTCGACTATACGCTCTCCGAAGAGTACGATGTCGAGGTCCACGGGCCGCGGCCCCCAGCGCCGCCCCTCCTTCCTGCCCATGCGGCGCTCGGTCTCCTTGAGGAGCCTGAGCAGGCCGTGAGGATCGAGGCTCGTCTCGACCTCGACGACGGCGTTGACAAAGGACGGCTGCTCCTTAACGCCCCAGGGCTCGCTCTCGTAAAAAGGGCTGGACGCCACGACACGGACCGCCCGACAGCGCTCAAGCTCCCGGAGGGCGCGACGGCAGTTGCTCTCGCGCGCGCCCCTGTTGGAACCGACGGCCAGGAATACCCGGCAGCTCCCCTCGTGCTTCGGCTCCTTCGGACGTCCCATCTCCTCCCCCCGGCGCTCGGCGGCCTCCCACTCAGAACTCGAGGTCCAGGGCCGCGAGCCTGCGGCCCGCCTCTTCCATGACCCGGCGCTCGTCGTCCTTGTCCCTGGCCGCGAAGGTGGCCGAAAAACGCAGGAAGGACCCGGCGTCGTCCCACGGCACGGTGGAGATGGAGGCCTCCTTTATGAGGTACTCGGAAGCCGCCTCGGCGCTCCCGAAACGCACCCCGCGGGCCGCCTTCGGCGCCCTGACATAGAGGTAGAACGACCCGCCGGGCATGGAGGCGTCGAAACCGGCCTGTCTCAGGGCCTCGACCATGAGCGAAAGCCTGCGCCGGTACTTGGCCGCCGTCTTCTCCGTTATCTCAGGATGGCCGAGGGCGTAGACGCCGGCCTTCTGTATGGCGATGAACTGGCCGGAGTCGTAGTTGTCCTTCACGTGGGCGAAGGCGCTTATGACCTTTTCGTTGCCGGCGAGAAAGGCCAGGCGCCAGCCCGTCATGTTGTAGGCCTTGGAAAAGGAGTGTATCTCTATGCCCACGTCCATGGCGCCTTCGACACTGAGAAAGCTCAGCGGCCTGCCCTCGAAGTTGAGCGCCGCGTAGGCCGCGTCGTGGACCACCACGATGGAATGTCTCTTTGCGAAATCGACGACCTTCGAGAAGAACTCCGCGGAGGCCGAGGCGCCGGTGGGGTTGTTGGGATAGTTGAGGTAGAGGAGCTTCACCTTCTCCAGCTCCTCCCCGCCGAAGGCGTCGAGGTCGGGAAGAAAGCCGTTCTCCTCGGTGAGCGGCGCCCTGAGCACCCGGCCGCCGTTCCAGCCGGTGTGGGTCGCCATGACGGGATAGCCGGGCGTGGTCATGATCATGGCGTCTCCGGGGTTTATGAAGGCCTCGGGGATCATGGCGAGGGCCGGCTTGGAGCCGATGGAGTGGATGACGTTGCGCTCGGGGTCGAGCCCTCCCACGCCGAAGACCTCCTCCATGTAGCGGGCCGCCGCGACCTTGAGCTCCGGTATGCCGTTGTCCGCGTAGCCGCGGTTCTCCGGCTTGGCGCACTCGATCCGCAGCGCCTCCACAACGAGCGGAGAGGCCATCTCGTCGGGCTCGCCGACGCCGAAGTCGAGAAGCTCCACGTGGGGCCGCTCCCTGCGCGCCTGCGCCTTGGCCCTCTTTATCTTCTCGAACTTGTATATCTTCGTGTCCTTGCCGAAGCCCTCGCCGCCGATCCTCTCGGCGAAGAGCCCCTGGATGTAATCGTCAGACATGACCGAAAATCTCCTCCTTACCTTTTGGGGAAGCTCTGATTAATGACCCTGGGGGAAACTTTCTACAGAAAGTTTCCCCCAGACCCCCTTCAAAGACTTTTAATACGAGTTGGTTTCCCCCTGTTTTGCCTGGCAAAACAGGGGGAAACCAACTCGCGTTAAAAGTTTTTAGAGGGAGTCTGAGGGAACCGTGGGTCTGTGACCCGTGGGTCTGTGACCCTTTTACAAAAAGGTTCCCTCAGTGCAATAAATCAGAGTTTCCTTAAGAAGGGCCATAGGCCCACGGTTCCCCCGCCCTATCGTATGGCATTCGGTTCTTCGGCCGTACCGGGGGTTCGGCCCGCGCCAGGCGGGGGTTTTTACGCCTTTGCGGCCCGACCCCCCGGTACAGCCCCCACGCAGCCGGCGCGGGGAGGACGCCCCCTTCAAAGACTTTCAATGCGCCGGGCTTTCTCCCGAATCTGCCGCGCAGATTCGGGAGAAAGCCCGGCGGCGTCGAAAAGCTTTGGTACGAACTCCGGGACAAGCGCCGGTCGCCGTCCCCTGCTCAAAAAGCCTTCCCCCGTACAGTCAACCGTGCTCTCGCTCCCGCGCGGCCGTCACGGTGTTGACGAGCGAGCCTATGCCCTCTATGCGCACCTCCACCTCGTCGCCCGGTTTCATCCTACCCACGCCCGACGGCGTGCCCGTGGCTATGACGTCGCCGGGCAGGAGCGTCATGACCCTGGAGACGAAGCTTACAAGCTCGAAGCAGTCGAAGATCATGTCGGCGGTGGAGCAGTCCTGGCGCTTACTGCCGTTGAGAAAGGTCTCGATGCGCACGTCCCGCGGATCAAGCTCCGTCTCTATCCACGGTCCCATGGGAGCGAAGGTGTCGAACCCCTTGGCGCGCGTGTACTGCACGTCGCGCCCCTGCAGGTCCCGGGCCGTCACGTCGTTGAAACACGTATAGCCCAGTATATAGCCGGCCGCCTCGTCGACGCCCACGCCCCTTGCCTCCCGGCCCATCACCACGGCGAGCTCCCCCTCGTAATCGACGCGGCGCGACATGTGGGAAGGGTAGACTATCTCGCCGCCGGGCCCCGTGACCGCCGTCGGGGGCTTGAGAAAGAGCATGGGCTCCTGCGGCAGCTCCTTATCGAACTCGGCGGCGTGGGCCTTGTAGTTGAGCCCTATGGCGACGATCTTCGAGGGCAGGACAGGGGCGAGAAGAGCCGCCTCGCCTTCCTCGCAGACAAAGTCCCCCTTGACGACGGGACCCCCGAAAAAACCGCCGCCCTCGACCTCGTAAACGCCCCCGTCACAGAGCACGGCGCAACGGACTACACCTCGGTACTCGACCCTCGCAAGCCTCACAAACTCCCACCCCGCTGAGCTAACCTTTGGAAACTCTGATTTATCGCACCGGGGGAAACTTTCTGTAGAAAGTTTCCCCCAGCCCCCCTTCAAAGACTTTTAATTCCCTGCGGATCATCCCGATTTTGCTTGTGCAAAATCGGGATGATCCGCAGGGCGTTAAAAGTTTTTGGAGGGAGTCTGAGGGAACCTTTTTACAAAAAGGTTCCCTCAGAGCTTTCCTCGTCAAAACGGTCGAAGTTCGGCGGCTTCCCCCGGCTCATCGCTTCGACATCATGGCCTTGAGTTTGAGCCTCAGGGCGTTGATCTTTATGAAGCCGTCGGCGTCTTTCTGGTCGTAGACCGTATCTTCCTCGAAGGTGGCGAAGTCGGGATGCCAGAGCGAGGTCTCGGCCTTGCGGCCCGTGACAATGACGTTGCCCTTGTAGAGCTTGAGTCTCGCCGTTCCGCTCACGCCCACGGCGGCCTCGTCCATGAGGGCCTGGAGCGCCGTCCTCTCCGGGGCGAACCAGTAGCCGCGGTAGATGAGCTCGGCGTAGCGGCTGATGAGCGAATCGCGCAGCGCCATGACCTCGCGGTCCATGCAGATGCTCTCCACGGCCCGTCTCGCGGCGTGCAGTATGGTGCCGCCGGGCGTTTCATAGACGCCTCTGGCCTTCATGCCCACCGAGCGGCTCTCCACCATGTCGACACGGCCTATGCCGTTTGCGCCGCCGAGCTCGTTGAGCCTTTCGAGAAGCGCCGCCGGGCTGAGCCTCTCGCCGTCCACGGCCACGGGGTCCCCGTCCACGAAGTCTATCTCCACGTACCTCGGCCTGTCGGGCGCCCGCTCGGGCGAGACGGTGAGGACGAACATCTCTTCGGCGGGCTCGGACCACGGATCCTCGAGTATGCCCCCCTCGAAACTCATGTGAAAGAGGTTGCGGTCCGTGGAGTAGGGCTTTTCCCTGGTGACCGTGACGGGTATGCCGCGGCTCTCGGCATAGCGGACGAGGTCCTCCCTGCCCTTGAGGTCCCACTCGCGCCACGGCGCTATGACCTTTATGTGGGGGTCGATGGAGTAGTAGGCGAGCTCGAAGCGCACCTGGTCGTTGCCCTTGCCCGTGGCACCGTGGCTCACGGCGTCGGCCTTCGTATGGCGCACCACCTCCATCTGGGCCTTGGCTATGAGGGGACGGGCTATGGATGTGCCGAGCAGGTATGTGCCCTCGTATACGGCGGCGCCCCGCAGCATGGGGAAGACGAAGTCCTTTGCGAACTCCTCGCGCAGGTCGCGGATGTGGACCTCGCTCGCTCCCGTGGCGAGCGCCTTCTCGCGCAGCGGCTCCACCTCGGCGCCCTGGCCTATGTCGGCGACGAAGGCTATGACCTCGCAGCCGTACTCCTCCTTGAGCCACCGGATGATGATCGACGTATCGAGCCCGCCCGAGTAGGCGAGCACCACCCTCTTCACCTGCTTGTCCATCTCCGCTCCCCGGTCTCTTACTGGGCGCACAGCAGCCGTTCGAGCACGGCCTTCTGCATATGGAGCCTGTTTTCGGCCTGGTCCCACACGGCCGAGCGGGGCCCCTCGATGACCTCGTCGGTTATCTCCTCGCCGCGATGGGCGGGCAGGCAGTGGAGCACAATGGCATCTGGCCTGGCAAGCTCCAGGAGTCTGGAGTCGATGGTATAGCCCCTGAAGCGCTCGACCCTCTCGCGGCGTTCGTCCTCCCGGCCCATGCTGGCCCAGACGTCGGTGTTGAGAACGTGGGCCCCCCTGGCGGCCTCTTCGGCGCTGCCGACCATCTCTATGTTCGCGGCTCCGGCCCTGCGCGCCGCCTCGAAGAACCTCTCCGGCCGGTAGCCCTCGGGACAGGCGAGCCTGAGCCTGAAGCCCATCAGCGCCGCCGCCTCTATCCAGGAGTTGGCCATGTTGTTGCCGTCGCCGATCCAGGCCGCCTCGATCCCCTCCAGCCCTCCGAACTTCTCCACCACGGTCAGCAGGTCGGCGAGCACCTGGCAGGGGTGATGGTCGTCGGTGAGCCCGTTTATGACCGGTATGGCCGAGTAGCGGGCGTACTCCTCTATTATTTCATGGCCGAAGGTCCTGATGACCACGGCGTCCACGTAGCCCGACATGACGCGGGCCGTGTCCTTGATGGGCTCGCCGCGGCCTATCTGCGAGTCGCGGTGGCTTATGAATATGGAGCCGCCCCCGAGCTGGCGCATGGCCGTCTCGAAGGAGACGCGCGTGCGCGTCGAGGGCTTCTCGAAGATGAGCCCCAGTATCCTCCCCTTGAGCGGCTCGTGGCGTATGCCGCGCCGCAGCCGCCCCTTCATCGAGCGGGCCCTCTCGATGAGCCCCTCTACGGCGGCCCTGTCAAGGTCCCCTATGGTGAGCAGATTCCCTGCCATGATCCCCCGACAAAAAAACCGCCCGAAGAGGGCGGGCACCGGGTCTGAACGGGAGGGAACCTGCCGCAACCCTTCCCCCGTTCCCCCGGGTCGGCATGGCCGCGTCCCCCCATATCCGCGTAACATCCCCGAAAAGAAATAAAATATTGCACCGCGGCGTCTTTGTCAAGGAGAATATGGCGCGGGCCCCTTGTGACGGCCTGCCGGAGAGCTACTTTATGAAGCGCACCTTCGGCTCCTCGTGGCGCGAGATGTTGCCGTGGAAGTACTTGTACCTGAAGAGCGCGTCCATGCTGTGGCAGTCCGAGCAGAGCGAGAGCTGGCTCAAGTTGCGCAGGAAGCTGTTGGTCACCTTGCCTTCCGTGTTCCTTCCGGGCCCGTACTTGTCGGCCGCCGGCCGCCAGCGGTGGGGGTTGTGGCAGGTGGGACAGGTGATGAAGCCCGAATCCCGCACGTTGCCCTCGCTGTCGTAGATGGGGTAGAAGATGTCGGTATGTCCGCTCCGGCGTTTTATCGTGTCGGTAGTCACCATGAGGACATCGCGCGGGTGGCGCAGTCTGAGCGGTATCTTGGCCGATGCGACGCGCCCCTTGCCGTGGCATGAGAGGCAGGCCCGCTCCATGAAGTCCTCGCCGGGCCCGAGCTCGCGGGCCCAGATGATGCGTTCGCTCACGGCGTCATGGGGGCTGTGGCACTGGCCGCACACGCCGCTGCGGGCCACGGTCTCGCCGCGGACGTTCTCTTCGTCGGGGGCCGTGACCCTCAGGTCGTGCTCCGTGGCGAGCACCCAGCGCTTGCCCCTGTGGCACTCGATGCAGAGCTTCGAGATGCCCGAGGCCCGAAGGCGCAGAAAGCTGGTCGAGCCGTCGCCCTCGGCGTCCGTGGAGGCTCCGGCCGGGCTGTTCATGTCCTCGGGGTCCCACTGGTGGGGGTTGTGGCAGGTCATGCAGGTGACCGTGCCGCGCTCCCTGTCGTCGGTCCTGGCGCCGTCCTTTTCATAGAGGGGAAGCCCCGCCCGCTCCATCGCGGCCGAGGTCCTGACGCCCACGGGGTGGCTCCGGGGTCCGACCGTCTTGTCGCCGGCCGGACCGCCTTCGTAGTGGCAGCTCTCGCAGAGGTTGCGGCCCATGTCGCCGTCGTAGACGAGGTTGCGCGACCAGAGCGCCGGGCCCGTCGCGTTGTGGGGCACGTGGCAGGCGCCGCACACGCCCGACTCTCCGGGCCTCTGTCCCGCGGCGTTGGGCTCGTCCGGGGCGGTCTGCTCGAGGTTGTGGAGCGACATGATAACGGGCCTCTTGTCGACGTGGCAGTTCCAGCACAGCCCCGAGCCCGGGCTGTTGGCGATGCGGAGAAAGCTCGTAGACCCGTCGCCGTCCTCGTCGACAGCCCCCCTGTTGGACTCGTCGGCCGGGTCGTAGCGGTGCGGGTCGTGGCAGGTGGAGCAGCTCATCGTGCCGTCGGCGACGCGCCGTCCCTTGCGGTCGTAGAGCGGCAGCGCCCTGACGGAAGGCTCGGACAGAGGCCACTTGAGGAGGTGTATGACCCTGCTGAGCCACCCTTCGGACCTGGGCAGAAGCCCTATGTCCGTGACCGGCACTCCCACAGGGTGGCTGCGCCCGCCGGGCTGTTTCTCGCCGCCCGCGCGCCCCTCGCTGTGGCAGGTGAGACAGAGCCTCGATGCGGCGTCGGCCTCGCTCTCCACGTCCTCCACGGCCCAGAGCCTCAGGGGCCCGCCGCCGTGGGGTATGTGGCAGGCGCCGCAAAGCCCCGATCTACCGGCGTCGGCGCCGAGGATGTTCTTCGCCGCGGCCGCCGAAAGACGCAGGTCGTGCTTCGTATCCTCGACGGCGCGCTTGTCCCGGTGACACTCCGCACAGAGCGCGCTATCGCCGCTCGCCCTCATGCGAAGAAAGCTCGCAGACCCGTCGCCGTCCTCGTCGCCGCCCTTGTCGGCCTCGTCCTCCGGGTTCCAGCGGTGGGGGTCGTGGCAGGTAGAGCAGAGCACGCGGCCCGATCCGCTGAGCGGACTCCTCGCCCCGCCCGCCAGGTAGAGCGGGAGCCGCGTCCTCATGCCCGTGCCCTTCAAGTCCGCGCCGGTGGGATGATTGACGCCTTCCACCGTCTTCTCTGCGGCGATGCCGTCATCCCTGTGGCAGGAGGTGCACTGGCGGGTCGAGTGGTCGTCGCCAGTGCCGGGCTCCCTGGCCCACATCATGGCGTCCGAGCCGTTGTGGGGGAGGTGGCAGGCGCCGCAAAGCCCCGAGCTCTCGGGACCCCGGCCCTCGATGTTGCGCGAGTCCTCGAATGCCCGGCGGGCGTCGTGGCGCGTGCCTGCCACGGCGCGCTTGTCCCCGTGACACTCCGCGCAGAGCGCGCTATCGCCGCTCGCCCTCATGCGAAGAAAGCTCGTAGACCCGTCGCCGTCGTCGTCGCCGCCGCCCTTGTCGGCCTCGTCCTCCGGGTTCCAGCGGTGGGGGTCGTGGCATGTCGCGCAGACGACCTTGCCGCCCTCTCCGCCCTCCGACCTGTAGCCCTCCCACGTATAGAGGGGAAGCCTTGTGTCGGTAGCGAGCTCTTCGAGGTCCACCCTCAGGGGGTGGGAGTTGCGGCCCACCTTCTTCTTCTCCGCCACGGCGCCTTCGCTGTGGCAGGAGAGGCATAGCATCTCCTGGCGGTCCTCGCCGCCACGAAGCTTCCGGGCCCACATCATGCTCCCGTCACCGTCGTGGGGCACGTGGCAGGCGCTGCACGGGCCCGCTTCGGCCGCCCGCTGGTCGAGGGCGTTCCTCTCCTCCGGGGCCGCCGCCGACATGTCGTGCCTCGTGCCCACAAGCGACGCCTTCTCCCCGTGGCAGGCGAGACAGAGCGAGCCGTCGGCGCGGCCGAGGATCGTTATCTTCTCGTCGGCCGCGTTGTGCGGGGTGTGGCAGCTCTGGCAGATGACGGTCCCGGCGGGACCGAGGGTGGCGCCGTAGCGGCCGGCCACGTCCTTGAGGTCGATCCTGTCGGAGAGGACGTTGACCGGATGGGAGCCGGCCTCCATGCTCTCTGTGCGGCTGCGCGTGTACTTGTCGGCGTGGCAGAGGCCGCAGAGCTCGGAGCGCTCGTTCTCGACCCGCAGAAAGCTGTCGGCGTTGCCGCCCTCCACGTCGGCGCCGCCGCGCCTTGCCGCGTCGACCGGGCTCCAGCGGTGGGGGTCGTGGCAGGTAGAGCAGCCCACAAGGCCGCTGTCGCGGCTTCGCAGCCTCTCGCCGCCCGCGCCGTAGAGCGGGAGGTCTATGTCCACGTCGAGCTCCTCTATGTCCTCTTCGAGGGGATGGGAGATCGCTCCCGTCGTCTTCTCCGCGGCCACGCCGCCTTTTATGTGGCAAGAGAGGCAGAGCTCGCTGTTCGGTCCCGGCTCTCCGTCCGCCACCGCGCCCCCGGTCCCCGGGGCCGCCCTCTCCACGGCCGCTGCGGACACACCGTCCGCCGCCCGCCCCTTTTCAGGGGCGTCCTTCCAGGGGAAGCTGCGGGCCCAGAGCCGCCGGCCCGTCGCGTTGTGGGGGACGTGGCAGGCGCCGCAAAGGCCGCTTCGCGCCGTCGTCTCGCCGAGGACGTTGACCGCCTCGGCGGCCGAGACGGCCATGTCGTGCTTGGTGCCCGCCACCGCCTCCTTGTCGCCGTGGCAGTCGAGGCAGAGCTGTCTATCGCCGCCGGCGGCCTTTATGCGCAGAAAGCTCGTCGTGCCGTCGCCGTCCTCGTCGGGCGCGGCGGCTCGTTGCGGGTCCGAGGCGTCGAAGCGGTGCGGGTCGTGGCAGGTGGAGCAGGTAACGATCCCCTCTCGGCCGCTGCCCGTCGCCCTGCCCGAGGCGTCGAAGAGCGGCAGAGAGGTCTCCATGCGGCGCTCCTTCATCTCCATGCCCACCGGGTGGGAGCGCTCGCCCACCGTCTTCTTCTCCGCCACGGCCCCCTCGGCGTGACAGGAGAGACAGAGGGGGCTCAGCAGGTCCGCGGGCCCCTCTTGCGCCCCGCCTCCGCCGGCCTCGCCGCCGCCGAGCTCTCTTGCCCAGAGCCTCGGTCCCCTGCCCCCGTGGGCCACGTGGCAGGCCGAGCAAGCTCCGGCCGCGGCCGCCCTCTCTCCCTTCGAGTTCTTCTCGTCCGGGGCCCTCTCGGCGAGGTTGTGGCTTGAGAGGACGACCGGCGCCTTCTCCTCGTGGCAGGCCGCGCAGAGCGCCGAGTCCCGGCGCCGGGCCACGAGCATGTGCTCGTCCCCGGCATTATGGGGACGGTGGCAGCTCTGGCATATGATCTCCCCCCCGGAGCCGGCGACGGCGTCAAAGGGCTTCAACTTCGCCGCAATATCGATCTCTTCCGGGACGACGTTCACCGGGTGGGTCCCCTTCTCCGCCGCTTCGGCGAGGTCCTTGGTGTAGCGGTCCCGGTGGCACGAGGCGCAGATACGGGAATCCCTGTTGGCCGTGCGAAGAAAGCTCGTCAGGTTGTCGCCCTCCCTGTCGCGTCCGCCCCGGTCGCGCTCGTCCGCCGGGTTCCAGCGGTGGGCGTCGTGACAGGTGGCGCAGGAGACGAGCAGCGGTCCCTCCCCGCCGGGCCGGGTCTTCGCGCCGCTGCCGTCGAAGAGCGGCAGCTCGGTCTCCACGGCCGCCCCGCTCATGTCGTCGCCCACGGGATGGGAATGCTCCCCCACGGTCTTCTCCGAGGCCACGCCCTCTTCGCGGTGACATGAGATGCAGAGCGGGCTTACGGGGTCCGCGCCCGGCACCGCCTCCACCGGCCTTGCCCACATCTTCGGCCCCCTGCCGTTGTGGGGCAGGTGGCACGAGCCGCAGACCCCTCCCTCCACCGGTGTCTCGCCGAGCACGTTGCGCGAATCCGGGGCCGTAACGGCCATGTCGTGCTTTGTGCGCTCCACCGAGACCCTCTCCCTGTGGCACTCGATGCACAACGAGCTTCCCCTGTGGGCCGGTTTTCTCAGGAAGGACGTGGAGCCGTCTCCCTCCTCGCCCTTGCGGGCGACCCTCGATGGATCGAGGGGGTCCCACTGGTGGGGGTCGTGGCAGGTGGCGCAGGTTATGCGCCCCTTTCCCTCTGCGTCGGCCCTCACGCCGTCGGCCGTGAAAAAGGGCAGGTCCGTATGGAGGTCCAGCCCCTCCACCTCCCTGCCCACGGGGTGCGAATGGAGGCCCACCGTCTTCTCCCCGGCCACGGCCCCCTTGCTGTGGCACGATAGGCACTGGCTCTCGATGAGGTCGCCGCCGGGCCCGCGCACGAGCCGCCTCGCCCACATCCTCGGGGCCGTGCCCTTGTGCATGAGGTGGCAGGCGCTGCACACCCCCTGCTCGCCGGCCGTCCTGCCGTCGATGTTCTTCTCCCGCGGCGCCGACACGGCGAGGTTGTGCTCCGAGCGCGCCACCGCAGCCTTCGAGGTGTGACAGGTCGTGCAGAGGGCGCTCGCCCGGTTGCTCTCCACAAGAAGGGGGGTGCCCCTCGTGCCGTTGTGCGGCGAGTGGCAGGTGCGGCAGTTTATCCTGCCGTCAAAGCTCAGGTAGGGTTTCTCGCCGTTGCCCCACCTCTCGGGAAGCCTCGCCTCGTCGATGAGCTTCACGTCCACCGGGTGGCTGTGCATGCTCAGCTCGGCGCGGCTCTTCATGTCGGGCTTTCGGGAGTGGCATGTCTCGCACAGGGCCGAGTGGGTGAGGCCCTCGCCGCTGTTGGGTATTACGAGGAAGTGGTCGGCCGTCGAGCCGTGGGGGGTGTGGCAGGTCTGGCAGATGATGCGGTTTTTCGTCGTGCCGAGCTTGCCTCCGGCCTCGATGATGGCCCGGGGCACCTCGAAGTCCTCCATGTCCACCGGGTGGCTCCCGAACTCCGGCCCCCTGTCCTTGTCGCGGTGGCACATCCTGCACATGGCCGAGTTCTCGTTGGAGGTGCGAAGGAATATGGTCCGCTCTATGCCGGGCCGCGTGTCCACGCCGTGGGCGCTGTGGCAGGTGAAACACTGGATGCGCCCCTCTTCGTCGAGGGGGAACTCCTTCGGTACGGTCACCCGGTCCGAGGGCTTGACACCCGTCTTGTGGCGCGACGTCTCCCAGACCTTGAGCCTCGAGTCGACGACCGAGCCGTCGTGGCAACTGTAGCACATCATCTCCTTTGCCACGTGCTTTTCCGTCGGGTACGCGGCTATGTCCGTTCCCACGCCCATGCGGTAGAAGACGTCGATCCAGTTGTAGTGGCAGATGGCGCACTCCTTGGCCGAGTTGGGGCCCTGCTGCACCACGGGAGAGGCGGCCCGCAGGGGGGCGGCCTGCCCGAAAAGGACCGTGAAAAACAGTATCGTGAAGTACGCCTTCTTCATGATCACGCGCGGCAAGGACTTTAGGAAACTCTGATTTATTGCACTGAGGGAACCTTTTTGTAAAAAAGGTTCCCTCAGACTCCCTCCAAAAACTTTTAATGCGAGTTGGTTTCCCCCTGTTTTGCCAGGCAAAACAGGGGGAAACCAACTCGTATTGAAAGTCTTTGAAGGGGGGCTGGGGGAAACGTGGGCCTGTGGCCCTTCTACAGAAAGTTTCCCCCAGG
>DRME01000045.1 GCA_011375175.1 Deltaproteobacteria bacterium
CCACGTTTCCCCCAGACCCCCTTCAAAGACTTTTAATTCCCTGCGGATCATCCCGATTTTGCAGGCAAAATCGGGATGATCCGCAGGGCGTTAAAAGTTTTTGGAGGGAGTCTGAGGGAACCTTTTTACAAAAAGGTTCCCTCAGGGTAATTAATCAGAGTTTCCTTAGCTTTCTTTCAGGGGCGGCCCCGGGGTGACGCGCAGTGTCCGGTATTCCATGGCGGTCACTGTGCCCGGCGGAGCGCCCTTTGGTTTTTTCACCTTTTCCGCCGGTGCGCAAATGACCTCGGCCCCGGCCTGGTCCGGGAGTCTGCTGAAGCGGGCCGCCAGGGAGGCGGCTTCGATGATCGAGCGCTCGATGGTTTCGATGGGGCGGCCCGCGCACTTGAGCACCACGTGCGAGCCCGGCGCGTCCTTTGCGTGGAACCAGAGGTCACCGGCCGAGGCGTGGCGGCGCAGGAGAAGGTCGTTTCCGGCGTCGTCTTTTCCGCAGAGTATGGTGAGGCCTTCGGAGCTTTCGAACCTTCGAAACGGCGCGGCCTGTGTCTGCCGTCCTTGCGGCCCTCTTCCCTTGGGCAGGCGCGGCGCGGCGCTCCGGCCCGCGGCGGCTTCGAGTTCGCGGCGAAGCGCCGGGAGTTCTTCCTCGGAGACGGCGGCGTCGATGCGGCGCAGGAGGCCGTCGAGGCGCTCGATCTCGGCCGCCGTCTCCGGTATGCGGCTTTTCAGCAGTTCGAGGGCCCTTTGGGCCTTGCGGGCCCGCCTGAAGAGGCGCTCCACGTTGGCCTGGGGGGAGAGGGCCGGGTCGAGCGCGACGGTCACGGGGCGGGGCGGCTCCTCGAACCAGTCGGTCACCTCCACCGACGCCGCCCCTTTCCTCAGCAGCCCGTAATTGGCGGCCAGGAGCTCGGCGAGCCTGCGGCAGCGCAGCTCGCTTTCGGCCCTCGTCCTGTCGCCCTCGAGGTTTCGGAGTTTTCTCGCCGCCTTCTTTCTCGCCGCCGCCGCGGCCCTGCGAAGCGCCGCCCTCCCGGCGCGGAAGGCGTCGGCGTCGTCGAGCTCCCCGTAATAGCGCTCGGCGGCCTCGTTCCACGTCCCCTCTCCCCTGTCCAACGGCGGCCCTTCACGCCTGCCGCCCGGGGGAAGCGGCGCGAGCCTCTCGCCCGGCCACACGGCCCGCGGCGACCGGCCGGGCGCGTAGAGGCGCAGGGCGTCCACGACCACACCATCGCCGTCGACGAGTATGATGTTGCTCGACTTGCCGGTGAGCTCGCAGACGAGGCACATGGGCCGCGGCCCTTCTTCGCCGCGCACCGTGAGCCTCAGGCGCGCTATGCGCTCTCCCTCAACGGCCTCGACCCCTTCTATGCGGGCGCCCGTTATCCTGCTGCGCAGAAGGGCGCACAGGCGCAGCGGCGCCGGAGGGCTCGGAGGCCGCCGCGTGGTGAGATACATGGCCGGATGGACCCGGTGGGCCGAGACGAGGAGGCGCTTTTCGCCGCCGCGCGCGAAGACCTTGACTATGATGCGGTGATCGTCGGGCTGGTAGACCTTTGAAACGATCCCGCCCCGCAGGGCCCGGTCGAGCTCCGAAGTTATGGCGGCGAGAAGGATTGGGTCCATGAAGTGAATATACCACGAATCCGGGGGCCTTTTGCAAGAGAGCGCGGGTGTTGACTCGACGGGGCCGGGCGGTTATAGTGTCGGGTGGAGACGCCTTGCGGAGGGCCTGCGCCGGGTCCGCTTGCGCGGCGCGCCTTCGAGCCCCCGGAGGGTTCGGGCCGCAAAGGCGTAACAGTCCCGCCTGGCGCGGCCCGAACCTTCCGGGGGGCTCGAAGGGGGCTGAAGTTCGGCTGCCTTCGGGAAGCTCTGAAGTCTTTAGAAGGGGGGGGGGCGGATGGAGCATAGGGTGCCCTTATGGAAAAAAGAGAGGGATTCATGAAGGACGTGCTCGAGAGGATATTCACCGTCAACCTCGGGGTGAGGCCGCACGAGCGGGCGCTCGTCTTTACGGACCTGCCGGCCGCGGGCGAAACGGCGCGTCCTGGCGGCGAGGGGGCGGATGCGCAGCTTCGCGGGATTGCGAGACTGACGGCCGAGGCGGGCCGGGCCTTATGCAGGGTCGACTACGTGGAGTTCCCTTCCACGGGCGGCCACGGCAAGGAGCCGCCCGAGCCGCTGTGGGAGGCCGCCTTCGGCTCCGAAGTCGTCTCGGAGCTCAGGGAGGCGGGGCTTCTGGGCCGCCTGCTCGCCAAGGAGGCGGATGCGGCCGATCTTGCGCGCGTGGAGGAGGTAGTCAGGGGCTCGGCCGCCGGGGGGCCTGACGCCGTGGTGGCGCTCTCCCGCTACTCGACGAGCCATACGAGGTTCCGGGACCTCCTTACAAGGTGTCTGGGCGCGCGCTACGCCTCAATGCCGCTCTTCGAGAAGTCCATGATATACGGCCCCATGGCGGCCGACTGGCGCGAGGTCGAGGCCAGGACGCTGCGCCTTTGCAGGCTCGCCGACGGCGGGGCGGAGGTCCATATAAAGGCTCCCAACGGCACGGACATACGCTTCTCCATCGAGGGCCGCTCCTTCATCGCCGACACGGGCATACTGACCGAGCCAGGCTCGTTCGGCAACCTGCCGGCCGGAGAGGCCTTCCTCGCCCCCGTGGAGGAGACGGCCGAGGGGGTGCTGGTGCTCGAGTGGGGACCGACCGGCAGGTTCGTCGAGCCCGTCGTCCTGAGGTTCGAGGGCGGTTTCGTTGCGGAGGTCTCCGGCGGCGACCCCTTCGCGGCAGAACTCGGCGGGAAGATAGCGGCCGAGCCGCTTGTCGGCAATCTCGCTGAGCTCGGCATAGGCACCAACGACAGGGCCGCAAGGCCCGACAACATCCTCGAGACCGAGAAGATACTGGGCACGGTACACATGGCCATAGGCGACAACTCTTCGTTCGGCGGGCGCGTGAGCGTGCCCTACCACCAGGACTTCGTCCTCTACCGGCCCACGGTGGTCGTCACGAAGAGGGGAGGCGAAACAGTGAGGCTTTTGATCGATGGAAAACCGGCCTTTTGATTACCCTGAGGGAACCTTTTTGTAAAAGGGTCACAGACCCACGGTTCCCTCAGACTCCCTCCAAAAACTTTAACGCCCTGCGGCCCATCCCGATTTTGCTTGCAAAATCGGGATGAGCCGCAGGGAATTAAAAGTCTTTGAAGGGGGTCTGGGGGAAACTTTCTACAGAAAGTTTCCCCCGGTGAAATAAATCGGAGCTTCATTAAAATACTGTTGCCTGAATCATGGAAGTTTGTTAATGTAAATTCTCTCGACCACCCCGTGGTATGACAAATGTCATGGTATGGCAACAAATCGCATCCGCGGTGGCGGCTTCGGGTGCACGGGGCCGAGGGGATGCGCAACAATAAAAGAGACAGGGGGACTTGAACTATGGAAAACGAGAGGCGAAGACCCGACGAGGCCGCAGCGTTGCGGGAGCTTCGGGAGGCCGTTGCGGCCGAGAGGAAAAAGAACGAGCTCTCGACAAGGCGCTCCATGCTCAAGAGCGCTGCTCTGGGCGCCCTTGCGCTTGTCACCACCGGGACTCTTGCCAAGAAGGTGGCCGACAAGGCGGTCGGCACCGACGCCCAGAGGGCGTACCTGGCCGACATAGTGCCGGGAGACGCCGTCTGGAAGGCGCGCAGGTTCGTCCTCATGACCGACGGCGAGAAGAGGGCCCTGGTCAGGAAGTTCGAGGACGACTACCGCAAAAGGCGCGCCTGAGGGGCCGGGACGTCCCGAGATCCCGCTGCGCGGCAGAGGGCGCTCGCTTCGCAGCGCAGGCGGGACCGCTTCACTCCCTGGTCGTTCATCATGAGAGGGGGCATTCTCGAAGGTTCCCAATAAACATTCCTGGAGGACAGAAGTGGCCGAGGATAAGAATAAAGAAAAAAGATTGGACGGCAGTGTCACGCGCCGGGATTTCATGAAGAAGTCGGCGCAGGTCGGCGCGGCCTCCGTTGCCGGGGCCGCGGCTCTTCTCACGGGGTCGGACGACGCCGAGGCCAAGGCCACATGGGCCGAGTGGTTCCAGACCAACTACAGGCTCATGACCGACGACGAGAAGAAAGAGGCCATAGCGAGGCTCGAAAAACGCTACTCCGAGGAGTACGGCAAGCGCGTAACCGTAGACGGCTCTCCGCCCATGGAGGGCGTGCTCTTCGGCTACGCCCTCAACATACAGAAGTGCATAGGCTGCCGGCGCTGCGTGCACGCCTGCGTGCGCGAGAACAACCAGTCGCGCCACGACCCCGAGATCCAGTGGATAAGGGTCATAAAACTCGAAAAGGGCAACTTCTCCGCCGACGACATGAACAGCGGCTACCCCGAGGGCCACGGCATACAGGTCGGCGGCAACGCCTACAAGAACGCCGGCGTCGTGCTCGAGGGCCAGCACTACTACGAGCCCGAGAAGGTGCCGGAAAAAGATCATTTCTACCTGCCCATCCAGTGCATGCAGTGCGAAAAGCCGCCGTGTGTTAAGGTCTGCCCCGTGCGGACCACCTATCGAGACCCCGACGGCGTGGTCGTCATCGACTACAACTGGTGCATAGGCTGCAGGATGTGCATGGGCGCCTGTCCCTACTGGGCGAGGCGCTTCAACTGGGCCGAGCCCAACCTGCCGCCCGACGAGATGAACCCGAGGACCCACTACCTGGGCAACAGGCCCCGCATGGTCGGCGTCGTCGAGAAGTGCACCTTCTGCCTGCAGCGCTCGCGCAAGGGCCGCTACACGGCCTGCGTCGAGGTCTGCCCCGTGGGGGCGCGCAAGTTCGGCAACCTCCTCGACCCCGAAAGCGAGGTGCGCAAGATACTGGACCGCAAGCGGGTCTTCAGGCTCAGGGCCGACCTCAACACCTATCCGAAGTTCTTCTATTTCATAGATTGATAAGGGGATATCGCCATGGTCAGTTTTGTCTTCGATTACGTAGGGTACATCCTCAAGGGCGGAAAGAAATACTACGCCTGGATGCTCTCGCTCCTGTTCTTCATGTTCATAATGGCCTTCTGCCTCGTCCACCAGTGGACGCACGGCATGATAGTGACGGGCCTCACCGATCAGGTGACCTGGGGCATCTACCTGGCTAACTTCGTCTTCCTCGTCGGCGTGGCCGCCGGAGCCGTGACCGTCGTCTTTCCGTCCTACGTATACCACAACAAGGACCTCAAGAAGGTGGCCGTGCTCGGCGAGATGGTGGCCATCTCGGCCGTCATCATGTGCCTGCTCTTCGTCGTGGCCCACATGGGGCGCCCCGACAGGGCCTGGCACATGATACCGGGCATAGGCATCTACAACTGGCCCAACTCCATGCTGAGCTGGGACGTGCTCGTCCTAAACGGCTACCTGCTGCTGAACCTCATATGCGGCTTCTACTACCTCTACAAGAAGTACAGGGGCGACGAGCTCAACAAGAGCTTCTACATGCCGCTCATCTACATCTCCATCGTCTGGGCCCTGAGCATCCACACGGTGACGGCCTTCCTCATCAACACCATGCCGGCCCGTCCCATGTGGTTCCACGCCATAATGCCCATACGGTTCATCTCCACGGCCTTCGCCGCCGGACCGGCCCTCATCATCGTGGCCTTCATGATAATACGCAAGAACACGAACCTGGAGATCTCGGACAAGGCGATCGAGTTCCTTGCCCAGGTAATCGTCTGGTGTCTCGGCATCGGGCTCTTCCTCACGCTCTCCGAGGTCGTCACCGAGCTCTATCCGAGCACCGAGCACTCCTTCTCGCTCAAGTATCTCATGTTCGGCAAACACGGCCTCTACAAGCTCGTCCCATGGTTCTGGGCTTCGCTCCTCTTCCTCATCGTGCCCTTCGTCATGCTCATGAGCCCCAAGGTGCGCCGTGACCACAAAAAGCTCGTCACGCTCTGCGTCATCGCCTTCCTCGGCGTGTGGATCGAGAAGGGCATGGCGCTCGTGCTGCCCGGCTTCATCCCAAGCCCCATAGGCGAGTTCAGCGAGTACTCTCCGTCGTGGATCGAGATATTCAACTCCATCGGTTTCTGGGCCACGGGATTCTTCGTGCTCACCATCCTGCTCAAGGGCGCGGTGGGCATACTGACCGGCGAGATAAAGTACTCCCACCTGCCCCGCTGATGCGGCCCGGCCCGCGTATGCGCAGGGGCCTGGAGGGATCTTCAAGAAACGCATAAAAGGAGTGTTCCTGTGAAAAAGATCGATATCACCACAGCCGTTTTCGTGGTCCTCTTCACGGCGTCTGCGGCCCTCGCCGCCGAGGAGGGGCACGGCGCCCACGGCCTCGGCACCTCGGGCGAGGACACGACACCGCTCACCGAGTGCTTCGAGAGCAGGGAGAAGTACACCACCGTAGAGATAACGGAGATCGAGCCGGGCTGGCCCAACGTCAAGTGCTCGAGGCGCACGGGAGGGGTGCTATGGTGGGGAGACCCCTTCTACGGCACCGAACCCATGGGGGAGATGCCCATAGAGGCCGACTACAGCCACGAGGAGGCCGTCGTGAGGCCGCGCACCGAGAAGCTCCAGTACTTCATGCCCTGCTCGGTCTGCCACAACGGCGAGACCGTGCCGTTCCCCAAGGACAAGAAGCCCAGGCTGCTGCAGATGCACCAGGATATAGTGCCCAACTCGCTGGAGCTCAAGCACGGACGCGGCGCCATATGGTGCCTCGACTGCCATAACGCCAAGAACCGCGACACCCTCGTCGACCACTTCGGCGGCGAGATAAGCTTCAACCAGCCCCAGCGCCTGTGCGGCAAGTGCCACGGCGAGGTCTACAAGGACTGGCGCGACGGCATACACGGAAAACGCATAGGCATGTGGGTGAAGGGGGGAAAGAAGCGCTGGTGGGTCTGCACCGAGTGTCACAACCCCCATACGGTCCAGACCAGGCGCTTCGACAGGCTCCGCCCCGAGCCGGCACCGGCCCTTCCCAAGGGCATGAAGAACGCCGACCATGAGCGCCACCACGGCGGAGGTCACGGCGGCGGCCATTGACGGGCCGGGGCCGGCTCGGCCTTAACGGCCGCGTCTGCTCCGGGGCCGGCTTCGAGGCTCCAGGCCCGGCACAGCTTCAAGCTGTGCCGGGTTTTTTTCGCCGGAGGACCTTGCCGCCGCCCCGGGGCTTGACATGGGGCGGCGGCGTTCCTACATTAATATTTGGGAAAACTCTGACTGATTACCCTGATGGAACCTTTAACGCCCTGCGGATCATCCCGATTGTGCTTGCACAATCGGGATGATCCGCAGGGAATTAAAAGTCTTTGAAGGGGGGCTGGGGGAAACTTTCTACAGAAAGTTTCCCCCGGAACTGCTTTGGGGGAGACTTTCTGTAGAAGGGCCATAGGCCCGCGTTCCCCCGTACCCTCTCGTATGTTATCCGGATCTTCGGCGGCGGCGGATGCGGGCGGGAGCCCCCCTTCAGACTTGAAAAAGTTTTCCCCGGGGTGATTGATCAGAGCTTATGGCGCGCGGAAGCGTTTGCGAGGCTGCGGATAGGCCGGCTGCGGCGTTGTCTTCGCCGGCCGGTGTTGTATGCCGCAGGGAGGTGCTGTCAAGTCGCGGCGGTGCGGGAGGCGGAGGGTGCCCATCCTGTAAAGCGGTTTGACAAGGCCTGAAAAAAAATATATAGTACAGACTCAAGGAGGCGCAGATGGGCAAGATCATAGGAATAGACCTGGGCACCACCAACTCGGTCGTCGCCGTCATGGAGGCGGGCGAGCCCAAGGTGATAGTGAACGAGGAGGGCCACAGGATAACCCCCTCGGTCGTGGCCTTCACCAAGGACAAGGAGATACTGGTCGGTCAGGTGGCCAAGCGTCAGGCCGTCACCAACCCGGAGAACACCATATTCTCCATCAAGAGGTTCATGGGCCGCACCTACGACGAGGTCACCGAGGAGATGAAGATGGTGCCCTACAAGGTCCGCAAGGACGCCCAGGGCAGGGCCGTCGTACACTCGGACAACATGGGCAGGGACTATCTTCCGCCCGAGATATCGGCCATGATACTGCAGAAGCTCAAGCGCTCGGCCGAGGCCTACCTGGGCGAGTCGGTGACCGAGGCCGTCATAACGGTGCCGGCCTACTTCAACGACAGCCAGCGCCAGGCCACAAAGGACGCTGGCAAGATAGCGGGCCTCGAAGTCAAGCGCATCATAAACGAGCCCACCGCCTCGAGCCTCGCCTACGGGCTGGACAAGAAGAAGGACGAGATCATCGCCGTCTACGACTTCGGCGGCGGCACGTTCGACATATCGATCCTCGAGGTCGGCGAGGGTGTCTTCGAGGTGAAGAGCACCAACGGCGACACCCATCTCGGCGGCGACAACTTCGACCAGAGGATTATCGACTGGCTCGTCTCGGAGTTCAAGAAGGATCAGGGCATCGATCTCTCCAAGGACAGGATGGCGCTGCAGAGGCTCAAGGAGGCGGCCGAGAAGGCGAAGATAGAGCTCTCCAGCGTGGCGGAGACCGAGATAAACCTCCCCTTCATAACGGCCGACTCGACGGGACCCAAGCACCTTGTCATAAGGCTTTCGCGCTCCAAGCTCGAACAGCTCGTAAACGATCTCGTCGAGCGCAGCCGCAAGCCCTGCGAACTCGCGCTCAGCGACGCCGGGCTCAAGGCGTCGGACATAGACGAGGTCGTGCTCGTGGGCGGCATGACGCGGATGCCGCTCATCCAGCAGATGGTCAAGGAGTTCTTCGGCCGCGAGCCCCACAAGGGCGTCAATCCCGACGAGGTCGTCGCCGTCGGCGCGGCCATACAGGGCGGCGTGCTCGCCGGAGACGTGCGTGACGTGGTGCTCCTCGACGTAACGCCGCTTTCGCTGGGCGTGGAGACGCTGGGCGGTGTTATGACGACCCTCATCCCACGCAACACGACCATACCGACCAAGAAGAAGGAGACCTTCACCACGGCGGCCGACAACCAGTCGCAGGTGGAGATACACGTGCTCCAGGGCGAGCGCCCCATGGCGCGCGACAACCGCACGCTCGGAAGGTTCCATCTCATGGGCATACCTCCGGCTCCCCGCGGAGTGCCGCAGATAGAGGTGACCTTCGACATTGACGCCAACGGCATCCTCAACGTCTCGGCCAGGGATACGGCCACGGGCAAGGAGCAGAAGATCACCATCACGGCCTCGAGCGGCCTCGACAAGGAAGAGGTCGAAAAAATGATCAAGGACGCCGAGGGACATGCCGAAGAGGATAGGAAGAGAAAGGAGCTCATCGAGCAGCGAAACCAGCTCGACTCGCTCATCTACTCCACCGAAAAGCTCCTCAAGGAGAACCGTGAAAAACTGCCCGAGGCCGAGCGCACCGAGATGGAGGAGGCCGTAAACTCCGCCAAGTCCACGCTCGAAAAGGAGGACATGGATGAGATAAAGGCGGCCGTGGAGAAGCTCAACTCGGTATCGCACAAGGTGGCCGAGCTCCTCTACAAGCAGGCGGCCGGGACCCCGGGAGCCGGCGCCCAGGCCGAGCAGCCGCGGGAAGAGGAAAAGCCCGCGGACGTGGTGGATGCGGAAGTGGTGGACGACGACAAGAAGGAGTCCGCATAGCGTTGCGCGGCCCGGCCGCCCCGGCGGCGGGGCGGCCGGGCCGACCGCATCGCCCCTTCCTTCCACCCGTCCGCAAGCCCTCCCTGCCCGGCGCAACACCACGAGCCCGGTTGAACAAGAGCCCTTCAAGGAGGAAAGCCGTCCCTTGGGGAGGCCATCTGACAGAGGACCGCATGCCCCCTTTCCCCGTCCTTTCCGGGCCCCTCCGGTGTCGGCCGCGGTGACCCGGAGCTTTCTCTTCTCCCCGCGATCCTCACGGCAAGGGCTGCCTGGATCGACGGTTCGGGGAAACGTTAAAGGGGTGCCTGCCGGCGGACGCCGCACAGGGCAGTGACGTCATGGTTCAGGGCAAGGATTATTACAAGATACTCGGCGTTTCAAAGGACGCGAGCGACGAGACCATAAAGAAGGCCTATCGCAGGCTTGCGCGCAAGTACCACCCCGACCTCCATCCCGGCGACAAGGAGATGGAGAGGAAGTTCAAGGAGATAAACGAGGCCTACGGCGTGCTGGGCAATCCCGACAGGCGCAAGGAGTACGATCTGTCGGGCAAGGTCTCCTTCGAGGGCATGGGGCCGGCCTACAGCGGCTTCGACTTCAAGGACTTCGGCTTCAACTTCGGCGGCTTCGAGGACATATTCAGCGAGGTCTTCGGCGCCAGGGCGCGGCGCAAGGGACCGGTGCGCGGCAAGGACGTGGAGCACGCGCTCCACATCGACTTCGTCGACGCCTGTCTCGGAACGGAGGTCGAGGTCGTCACCCCCAAGAGCGGTTTTCTGCGCGGCGGCGAGAAGGTGAAGGTCAAGATACCTCCGGGGGTGAGGAGCGGCACGAGGGTGCGCGTGGCGGGCCGGGGCGAGCCCGGTGTGATGGGGGGGCAGCCGGGTGACCTCTACCTGCGCATATTCGTCAACCCCCATCCCTACTTCAGGCGGGTCGACAACGACATATACCTCGATGTGCCCATAACCATCGGCGAGGCCATCACGGGCCGCGAGATCAGGGTGCCCACGCTGGACGGCATGGCCACCGTCAAGATACCGCCGGGCACGCAGGGCGGCCAGAAGCTGCGGCTCAAGGGCAAGGGCGTGCCCACCCCGGGCGGCAGGCGCGGCGACCAGTACCTCATCATAAAGGTCGCCATTCCGAAGAACATCGACGCCAAGTCCAGGCGGCTCATAGAGGAGTTCGAGAGTATAAATTCCTATGACCCGCGAAGAGGATTGTGGTAAAATAAATCAAGGCCTTCCACTGCGGACAGGATGCGGCATGTGACCAGGCGGCTTCGGCGGCTGCGAATTTTCCCGAGGGGTTCACTATGACTGAGCTCGAGGCCCTGAAAGAGAAACTCGGTCCCAGGGCCCAGGCGGTCCTGGACAGGGCGATAGAAGAGAGCAAGAACCGCAACCACTTCTACCTCGGTGTGGAGCACATCTTCCTCGCCTTCGCCAGGGTGGAGGAGACCTTCTTCAGCGAGGTCATGGAGGACCTCAATCTCGACGCCTACCACGTGCTCAACTTCCTCAACGAGCACCTCAACGTCTCGCGCCAGTACATAGGCGTGGGGCTCAAGGTCCCGCCCGCCACCAAGAACATCTTCAAGCTCGCCTGGGAAGAGGCCCAGCGCTGGGGCCGCGACGAGCTCGACCCGACGGACCTGCTCATGGCCATCTTCCAGGAGAACCAGAGCCTGCCGGCCAGGATATTCCGAAGCTTCGGGCTCGACCCCGACTACGTGATGCGCAAGATCGCGCTTCGCGTAAGGAGCAAGGAAGAGATGGAAGAGGAGATCAAGAAGAAGTACGAGCTCCCGCCAAACCTCAAGCACTTCGCCGTCAACCTCAACAAGCTGGCAAGGTTCGACAAGATACCGCCCATCATAGGCCGTGACGCCGAGCTCGAGCAGCTCATCGAGGTCCTCTGTCACATCGACCGCAGCAACTCGGTCATGGTCGTCGGCGAGCCCGGCGTGGGCAAGACGGCCGTCGTCGAGGGGCTTGCGCGTCTCATCGAGCTCAACCCCTCGCGCGTGCCCCGCAGGCTGCGCGACAAGCACATCGTGAACCTGCAGATGAACTCCGTCGTGGCCGGCACCATCTTCCGCGGCATGTTCGAGGACAGGGTCGAGAAGATCATAAAGGAACTCAAGGAGCGCAAGAACATCATCCTCTTCGTCGACGAGGCCCACACCCTCATCGGAGCGGGCAGCGCCATGGGCGTGCCCTCCGACGCGGCCAACATCTTCAAGTCCACGCTCACCCGCGGCGAGGTCCAGATAATAGGCGCCACCACGCTCGCCGAGTACAAGGAGTTCATCGCCGAGGACGAGGCCCTGGCGCGCCGCTTCCGCACGGTGCAGATCGAGGAGCCCTCAATCGACGACACCCGCTCCATACTGATGGGCATAAAAGGCAGGCTCGAGAGGAACTACTCGGTCACCATCCTCGACGAAACCATAGAGACGGCCCTTGAGATGAGCTCGCGCTACATGCGCAGCCTCAGGCTTCCCGACAAGGTCATAGGCTGGCTCAACACGGCCTGCGTCAAGGTGGAGATAAACCGGCCCGACGAGCCCGTCCGCCCCGACGACGTCATCGAGGTCATAAGCCAGGAGACGAAGATACCGCGGGACATGATCTTCCGCGACACGACGGCCCGCTTCCGCGACATGGAGAAGGCGCTTTCCAGGAGGCTCGTTGGCCAGCGCGAGGCCATAGACTCCCTTGCAAGGAGGCTGCGCCTCAACAAGGGGCCGCTCAAGGAGAATTTTTCCCGCCCCGACGGCGTGCTCCTCTTCCTCGGCCCCACGGGCGTGGGCAAGACCGAGCTTGCAAGGGCCCTTGCCGAGTTCCTCTTCGGCGACGAGAAGAAGATGATCCGCATCGACATGAGCGAGTACAAGGACTCGGCTGTGTCGGTGGACAAGCTCATCGGCATGCCCCGCGGCATAGTGGGCTCCGAGCGCGGCGGGATACTCACCAACCAGGTCCGCGAGAACCCCTACTCCGTGGTCCTCCTCGACGAGGTGGAGAAGGCCCATCCCTTCGTGCTCAACCTCTTCCTCCAGGTATTCGACGAGGGATGGCTCACCGACGGCCGCGGAAAGCGCGTCTACTTCAGCGACACGGTCATCATCATGACGAGCAACCTCGGCGCCGACGAGTTCAAGAGGTTCGTCAAGCCCCTCGGTTTCATGGGCGAGGACTCGAGTGTGGACAACCTCAAGAAGTCCATAATGAAGGAGGTGGAGAACGCCTTCACGCCCGAGTTCCTCAACCGCATCGACGACATAATCATCTTCTCGCCCCTGACGCGCAAGGAGGTCTCCCGCGTGACCCACATGTACCTGGACAAGATAAAGGAGCACATGGCGAGGCACGGAAAGCACCTCGTCGTCACCGAGGCCGCCGTTGACAGGCTCGTCGAGACGGGCTACAGCGCCAAGTACGGCGCCAGGTTCCTGAAGCGCAACATAGATGACAAGGTAAAGATACCCCTGACCCTCAAGTGGAAAGAGGGCGACGTGTTCCGTGTGGACGCCTCGAGCGGCGACGACGTCGTGACCGTCGAGGTCGAGGAACTGCCCGAACCGGTCCTCGTCTGAAGGGGAGGCCGGGGCGGCGTCCGGGGGCGCGGCGGGCCGGTGTGGAGGGCGCCCCCGCCTGAGGCGACATGTCCCCGCGCCGGGGGCTTTGGGAGAGGCGGGCCCTCCGCACGAAGATGCGGCGGGCCGGGCGGGAGGGCGCCCCGCCTGAGACGAAATATCCCCAGCCCCGGAGGGCCTTGGGGAGAGCGCGGGCCCTCCGCACGAAGATGCGGCGGGAAATCCTACGGAGGTCTTCTCTTGATAAAGAACATACTCGTTGCTCTCGACGGCTCCGACCACTCCACGGCCGCAGCCGACTGGGCCCTGTGGCTCGCCCGTCGCCTGGGGGCCGACCTCTCGGCTCTCCACGTCGTCGACATCGTGGCGCTCGAGGGGCCTTTCTTCCATGACCTCTCCGGTTCGCTGGGGTTCGAGCCCTTCCTCAACTTCTCTTCCAGCATGAAAGAGATAATGGAGTCCAACGGCCGCGAGATACTGGCCTCCTTCAAGGAGAGCTGCGGCGAGGCGGGTGTGGAGGCCCACGACCACATGGCCTACGGCGTTGTGACTACCGAGATATGCGAGCGCGCCACGGTGGCCGACCTCGTCATACTGGGCCGCCGCGGCGTCAACGCCAGGTTCGAGTACGGCATGCTCGGCTCGGTGACCGAGGGGGTCATCCGCAAGTCTCCCAAGCCGGTGCTCGTCGTGCCCGAGAAGTTCAAGCCCCCATGCAGGCCGCTTCTCGCTTACGACGGCGGCCACAGCGCCAGCAAGACCATGCACTCGGCCGCCGAGTTCGCAAAGGCCCTCGACCTCGCCCTCACGGTCGTCGCCGTCGGCGGGGAAGAGGCCGAATCGCTGCTCAGGGACGCCGAACACTACCTCGCCTCCTACGAGGTGGAGGCCGATTTCGTGAAGCTCGAGGGCGACCCTCCGACGGCCATAGCCGAGTATGCGCGAGGCGAGGGGAAGGACCTCCTCTTCATGGGGGCCTCCCACCACGCAAGGCTCGTGGAGATGGTGCTCGGCTCGACGACCGAGTACGTCATGAGGGCCGTGGAGCGGGCCTTCTTCATCGAAAGGTAGGGCGGCGGAGCGGGGAAGGCCCGGCCGACGCCGCCGCGAAGGGCCGGATAGTCCTTGACTTGCCGGGACAAAAGACGTACTATATATATGTAGAAAAGGAGTCTTTAATGGATCTCGAGACGTTTCGCAGGCTTGAGGAGGCTCTTGAGAAGCTGCTGCAAAGTCACGGTGCGTTAAAGGAGGAGAAGAGGTTACTTACTGAAAGGCTTAGGGAGAAGGAATCCGAGATCGAAGGGCTCAAGGAGAGGCTCGAAAAGCTCGATTCGGAGAAGGAGCTTATCAGGGACAAGGTAGACGGACTTCTTAACAAGCTCGAGGGCTTCATCTAAACTTCCGGGGGTCTCGTCTTGGAAGGCGTCGTTGAAGTCAAGATACTGGGCCAGACGCTCATCGTCAAAAGCGATGGAGACGAAACCTATGTGCGCGCCGTCGAGGAGCACTTGAGAGAGCAGATAGAAGAGGTCAAGCGCTATACAAAGGCCGTATCCACACTCGATGTCGTACTGCTTACGGCGCTTAATATCACCGGAGAGCTTGTAAAGACGAAGAAGCAACTGGACAGCTTACTTGCAAGGTCGGAGGAACTTACGCGCCAGATTGAACAGAGGAGATGACGGGCTTCTCCCCTGCGGTGTTCGTGATCGATTGGTGATTTTTAGAACCAACACAAACGGTCAGGGAGCCTGCTCTGTCCGTGGCCGGCGTATCCCCCTGCGGGAAGGCCGAAAGCGGTTACCGGGCGCCCACCTATGAACCACGGGTTCATAAATACTTTCGACACGGCACAGGCGGGGGAGAACTTTATACGGCCCTTCCAAACCCTCCCGACCAGCCCGCAAGTCCCTGCCCGCCTTCCTTCAGGCCGATCCGCCCATGCGGAGCCGCGCCTGTAGATTCCCACACTGCCGGTCCCTGGCCGTCCATCGGCCGTCCTTACCCGAAAGCCGAAGCATACACGGACGGACAGAGGTCTCCACTACCATGGCGGCAGCCGCGGCCAAGAAACGGCTTAGAAGCGAGATGCTCGCAAGGCGTCACGCCCTTGCGCCCCGGTCGGTGAGCTCACTGGGCGAGGCGGTGCGGCTCAGGCTCGCATCGACGCCGGAATACGCGGCCGCCCGTACCGTGGCGCTCTACTGGGCCGTGGACAACGAGGTCCCCACGGCCGCCATAGTGGCCGACGCCCTGGCGGCGGGCAAGTCGGTCTGTCTGCCGAGGGTGAATGGGCGGAGCCTGAGCTTCCACAGGGTTCTCGACACGGCAACACTCCGTCCCGGCAGCTACGGCGTGCCCGAGCCCCCCGACGACGGCCAGCCCCTGCGGGCCTGCGACTTCGACCTCGTCGTCGTGCCCGGCGTGGCCTTCGACATGCGCGGCGCGAGGCTCGGCTACGGCATGGGCTACTACGACCGGTGGCTCGCCGGTGTGAGCGCGCCGGTGGCAGCGCTCGCCTACGACTTCCAGGTGGTGGAAGAGATGGAGACCGACGGTCACGACGTGCCCGTGACCGTCATAGTCACCGACAGGAGAGTACTCAGGCCGCGGCCGCGGGACCGCGGCCATCACATATAGAAAGGGGTGTTGCGGAGATGGGAATATCGATGGCGTTCACCGTCACGGCCGTGGCCGTGCTGGCCATGCTGGCCGGCGTGGCCCTGGGGTACGTATTCAGGAAGAGCTTTCTGGAGAAGAGCCTCGAAGGGGCCAAGAACTCTGCCGAGAACATCATAGCCGATGCCAGGAAAGAGGCCGATAACATACTCAAGGAAGCGAGCCTTCAGGCCAAGGACAGGATATACCAGAGCAAGCTCGACCTCGAGCGGGAACTGAAGGAGAGCCGAAAGGAGATAAGCAACCTCGAAAAGAGGCTCGTGGCCAAGGAGGAGAGCCTCGACAAGAAGTTCGAGTCCCTGGACCGCCGCGACGCCGAGCTCAAAAAGCGCGAGAGGAACCTGGACAACCAGGAGCGCAGGCTCGCCGACAGGGAAAAACAGATCGAGAAGGTGCTTGCCGAGCAGAGGAGCAGGCTTGAGGGCATGGCCGGCATGACGGCCGAAGAGGCCAAGCGCATGCTGCTCGAGTCCATGGAGGAGGAGGCGAAGCTCGATGCCGCCAAGATGCTAAAACGCATCGAGGAGGAGACCCGCGCCGAGGCCGACCGCAGGGCCAAGGACATCATAAGCCTCGCCATCCAGCGCTACGCGGGCGACTACGTCTCCGAGCGCACCGTCTCGGTCCTTGCCCTTCCGAGCGACGAGATGAAGGGCAGGATCATAGGACGCGAGGGCCGGAACATCAGGGCCATCGAGGCCGCAACGGGCATAGACATCATCATCGACGACACCCCGGAGGCCGTCATCCTCTCGGGCCACAACCCCGTGCGCCGCGAGATCGCGCGGCTCGCCATCGAGCGCCTCGTCACCGACGGCAGGATTCACCCGGCCCGCATCGAGGAGATCGTCGGCAAGGTCGAAAAGGAGATCAACCAGGCCATAATGGAGGCCGGCGAGCGCGCCGTCTTCGACGCCGGGCTCCACGGCATACACCCGGAGATCCAGAAGCTCATCGGCCGGCTCAAGTTCAGGACCAGCTACGCCCAGAACGTCTACGCCCACTCCCTGGAAGTCGCCTTCATATGCGGCGTCATGGCCGCCGAGCTGGGCCTCTCGGTCAAGCAGGCCCGCAGGGCCGGCCTGCTTCATGACATAGGCAAGGCCGTCGATCACGAGGTCGAGGGCCCACACGCCGCCATAGGGGCCGATATAGCCAGAAAGTACAACGAGAGCCCCAGGATCGTCGCCGCCATCGCCTCCCATCACGACGACGAGCCGGGCTCGGTGCTCGGCGTGCTCGTCCAGGCGGCCGACACCCTCTCGGCCGCCCGTCCCGGGGCGCGCCGCGAGATGATAGAGACCTACGTGAAGCGTCTTGAAGACCTGGAGAAGATAGCAAAGAGCTTCAAGGGGGTCGAAAAGAGCTACGCCCTCCAGGCGGGCCGCGAGCTGAGGGTCATCGTCGAGAACAAGGCCACGACCGATGAGGGCGCCGTCGTGCTCTCGAAGGACATAGCCAAGAAGATAGAGAAGGAGCTGAGCTACCCCGGCCAGATCAAGGTCACCGTCATAAGGGAGACGAGGGCCGTGAACTACGCCAGGTAAGGGAAAGTCCGATTTGCTTCGCCGGGGGGAACCGCGGGCCCGTGGCCCTTCTTCGGAAGTCTCCCCCGGTTAAAGGGGGCCGGGGCGACGATGGCCGACAAGGTGGGCATACTCTTTTTGGGAGACGTGATAGGGCGTCCCGGCAGAAAGGCCCTCAGGAGCGTTCTGCCGGCGCTGCTTGACCGTTACGACCCCGACGTGCTCGTGGCCAACGGCGAGAACGCCGCCGGAGGCTTCGGCATCACCCCTCAGGTGGCCGAAGAGCTCTTCGGTCTCGGCGTCCACGTCATCACCTCGGGAAACCACATCTGGGACAAGCGCGAGGTGCTCGACTACATCGACGGGTGCGAGCGGCTCATCAGGCCGGCCAACTACCCCGAGGGGACGCCGGGCAGGGGCTCCGCGCTCTACCGCTGCCGCACCGGCGCCCTCGTCGCCGTCGCCAATCTTGCAGGCACGGTCTTCATGGACCCCCTCGAGTGTCCCTTCCGGGTGGGCAAGGCGCTGGTGGAGAGGCTCAGGCGCGCCACACCGGTGGTGGTGGTGGACTGCCACTGCGAGACCACATCCGAGAAGGGGGCGCTGGGATGGCATCTCGACGGGCTTGCAAGCGCCGTCGTGGGCACCCATACCCATGTGCAGACCTCGGACGAGCGCATCCTGCCGGGCGGGACGGCCTACATAACCGACGCCGGCATGACGGGCTCCATGGACTCGGTCATAGGCGTAAAGAAAGAGGCGGCCCTTGCGAGGTTCCTCACCAGGATGCCCTCGAGGTTCGACCCCGCCACAAAAGACCTCGAGGTCCAGGGCCTGTGGATGGAGATCGACGGCGGCAGCGGCCGGGCCCTCTCGGTGGAGAGGGTGAAGGAGAAGGCATGAGCCGCCGGAGAGTCCCCCCCCGGTTCCTCGCCCCATCGTATGTTATTCGGATCTTCGGCTGTACCGGGGAGTTCGGCCCGCGCCAGGCGGGATTTTTACGCCTTTGCGGCCCGAACTCCCCGGCACAGCCCCCCGAGGCAGCCGGCGTGGGCAGGACACCCCCTTCAAAGACTTTCAATACGAGTTGGTTTCCCCCTGTCTTGCGGAGCAAGACAGGGGGAAACCAACTCGCGTTAAAAGTTTTTGGAGGGAGTCTGAGGGAACCGGGGGTCTGTGACCCTTTTACAAAAAGGTTCCCTCAGTGCAATAAATCAGAGTTTCCTTAGCGTCAAAAGACTTTTAACGCTGCGCCGTTTGTGCGATAATCGTGCGCCGATATCACTTTTCGAGGTGGGCGGGAGATGACTGGCGAGGTGAGGAGGCAGCTTGAGCTCATTAAGCGGGGCGCCGAGGGGGTGGTGAGCGATCAAGAGCTCGCCGCAAGGATCGAGGAGTCGGTGAATACGGGCAGACCCCTTCGTGTGAAGGCCGGTTTCGACCCCACGGCGCCGGACCTCCATCTCGGCCACACGGTGCTCATCCAGAAGCTCAAGCACTTCCAGGAGCTTGGCCACTGCGTCCATCTCATAATCGGCGACTTCACGGCCCGCATAGGCGATCCCACGGGCAAGAGCGAGACGCGCAAGCCCCTTACGCGCGAGGAGGTGCTCCGCAACGCCGGGACCTACCGCGACCAGGTCTTCAAGATACTGGACGAGTCGAAGACGGAAGTGGTCTTCAACGGCGAGTGGATGGACCGGCTCACGGCGGGCGAGCTCATAGGGCTCGCCGCCCGCTACACGGTGGCGCGCATGCTCGAGCGCGACGACTTCAAGAAGCGCTACGCCTCGGGCCGTCCCATCGCCATACACGAGTTCCTCTATCCGCTCATCCAGGGCTACGACTCGGTCATGCTCAAGGCCGACGTGGAGCTCGGCGGCACGGACCAGCTCTTCAACATGCTCGTGGGGAGAGAGCTGCAGCGCGACTACGGCCAGCGTCCCCAGGTGGTCATCACCATGCCCATACTGGAGGGCACCGACGGCGTGCAGAAGATGAGCAAGTCCCTGGGCAACTACATAGGCATAACCGAGCCGCCCTCGGAGATCTTCGGCAAGGTCATGAGCATATCCGACGAGCTCATGGTGCGCTACTACGAGCTTCTAAGCGACGTCGAGCCGGGCCGCCTCGAGGAGATCAGAACAGGCGCCGTCCATCCCAAGGAGGCCAAGGAGGCCCTGGCCCTGGAGCTCACGGCCCGCTTCCACGGCGAGGAAGAGGCCCGCAAGGCGCTCGAGGCCTTCAGGGCGCTCTTTGCAAGGAAGCAGACGCCCGACGACGTGGAGGAGACGGGGATCAGGGCCGACGGCGAAGAGATGTGGCTTGCGCGGGTCATGGTGGAGGCGGGCCTTGTGTCGAGCACTTCCGAGGCGGCGCGCCTCATGACCCAGGGCGGCGTCAGGGTCGACGGACGGAGAGTGACCGATCGCAAGACCCGCGTTCCCACCAATAAGCCCATACTCATCCAGGTAGGAAAACGCCGTTTCCGAAGGGTCGTCTTCCGTTGAGGGAATCGGAAGTCTTTGAAGGGGGCATCTTCCCGCCGTCCACGGCCCGCCCGGTGTCCCCGGCGTCGCGTGGGAGGTTCGGACCGCAAAGGCGTAAAAAAACCCCGCCTGGCGCGGTCCGAACCTCCCACGCGACGCCGGGCGGCTATGAACAACACATGGAACACATGGGGGTGAAAGGCGGACCTGCGGCCCTTATGCAGAAGGCTTCTCCCCCATGAGATCATCGAGGGCGGCGATCCTGAAGCTGCCTTCTTCGTATACGAGGCAGGTCGGCTCCGTGGAGGCGCAGCTTCCGGGGTTGGCGTAGATGCCCCTGCGGTGCGCGCCTCTTTCTTCGCCGACGCAGGGGCGGTGTGTGTGGCCCGTGATCACCACATCGGCGCCCGCCGCTATCTTTCTTCTTGCGAAGGCCCGCATGGCGCGTTCCAGCGCGGCGGCCCCGCCTCCGCGCTTCCTGCGGCTTCTTCGGGAGAGGCGGGCCGCCGTGTGGAAGAAGAGGGCCGGCGGGAGGACGGTCTTCAGGAACCTGAAGACCGGACTGCGCAGGAAGGCCCTCCACAGGCTGTAGCCTGGTGTGCACCCTATGGTGTCGCCGTGGATTGCGATGACCCTGCGGCCGTCGAGCGTGACGGTGCAGGCGTGGTCGTGGACACGGGCGCCGAGCACATCGGTGAAGAAGCGGCCCATGTGAAAGTCGTGGTTGCCCTCCACGTATACGATCTCCACGCCCTTTGCCCGCGCCTCCATGAGCGCCGCGAGAACGGGCAGGTAGCGAAGCGGGACCATCTCGCCGAAGCCGGTCCAGAACTCGAAGAAGTCGCCCACTATGACGAGCCGGCGCACTCCCGCGTCGTGGAAACTTTCCAGGAAGCGGACGAGGCGTTTCTGGGCGGGGTCGTCGAGGCCCCCGAGGTGGGCGTCGGCGATGAAGACGGTCTTCACTTGCGCGGCTCCTTCAGGGCCCCTTCGAGGGCGGCGCGCATGGTCTCCACAGGCGCCTTGCGGCCCGTCCAGAGCTCGAAGGCCAGGGCCCCCTGGTAGAGCAGCATGCCCAGCCCCCTGTGGACCCTGAGGCCCCGCCGGGCTGCGGCCTTCAGGAAGTCCGTATCGAGGGGCCTGTAGACGATGTCGCTGGCCACCGCGCCGGGACGCATGGCCTCCACCGGCAGATCGGGGGCGCCTCGGCCCATCATGCCGAGCGACGTCGTGTTCACCACAAGGTCGGCCTCTCTCGCGTTCTCGACGAGCAGCCCCTTGGAGAGGACCATGGCCGTCATCCGGGCGTCCGGGAAGAGCTCGCTCAAGTCGTCGATGAGGGCCTCGGCCCTCTCCAGCGTCCTGTTGGCCACGGTTACGGACCCTATCCCCTCGCGCAGCAAGGTGTGGAGCACGGCCCTTGCCGAGCCGCCGGCCCCGGCCACAAGGCACGTCTTTCCCCTCGGATCAAAGCCCGTCTCCTCGACGAGGCTTGCAAGCCAGCCTCGGCCGTCGGTGTTGTGCCCCCTGAGCCGTCCGCCGTCGTTGACCACTGTGTTGACGGCCCCGATTGCGCGGGCCTCGTCGCTCACTTCGTCGAGAAGCCCCATGACCCGTTCCTTGTGGGGGATCGTGATGTTCACGCCCGGCATCTCAAGGCCCCTGACGGCCGTGACGGCGTTCACCAGCGACCCGGGCGCAACGCGAAAGGGCAGGTAGACCATGTCGATACCGGTCGCCTCGAATGCGGCGTTGTGCATGACCGGCGAGAGCGACTGTTCCACCGGATCGCCGAATATGCCGGCAAGCCTCGTCCTGTTCGTTATCCTTACCTTGCCCAACCGTCCCCGCACTCCTTTTCATCAGTCTCTTCGGCCGCCGCCTCTTCGTCGAATACCCGTCTGGCGGCGGCGCAGTCATCCCTTATGCGCGCCGCGAGCTCTTCCAGCGAGTCGAAACGCCGCTCGTCGCGCAGCCTCCTCAGGAAGCCCACGGCGACCCTGGAGCCGTAGAGGTCGCCGTCGAAGTCGAGGATGTGGACCTCCACGCCGAGGTCCTTTCCTCCCGCCGTGGGGGCGGTGCCCACGTTGGCCACGCCGCGGCGCGCCGTCGGGCCGCACTCCACCGCCGCGGCGTATACGCCGCGGCGCGGCAGGAGCTCGGTCTCGACCGCGATGTTGGCTGTGGGGAAGCCGAGCCTTGCGCCGAGCCCCTTGCCCCTCACCACCTCGCCGTAGACGGTGAAGGGCCTTGTCAGAAGGCGGGCGGCCTCGCCGACGCGCCCGTCGCCGATGAGACGCCGTATGCGCGAGCTGCTCACCACCTCGCCGTCCACGGTGAGCGCCCCTATGACGGTGACGGCAAAGCCCAGTTCGCGGCCCAGTTCGGCGAGCTGCTCCACCGTACCGCCCTTTCCCTTGCCGAAGGAGAAGTCGTGGCCCACCATGACCTCGCGCACGGCGAGCCTCTCGACGAGCTCGTCCACCACGAACCGGCGCGGCTTCTGGGAGGCGAACTCCTTGGTGAAGTCGGCGAGCACGAGGTAGTCGATGCCGAGCCCGCCGATGAGCCGTATCTTCTCCTCCAGCGGCAGGATGAGCGGCGGACTCTTCTCCGGGGCCACCACCTTGAGCGGGTGGGGCTCGAAGGTGTAGACCGTGGACGGCGCGCCGAGCTCGCGGGCCCTCGTCCGCACCCGCTCCAGTATGCGGCGATGACCGAGGTGTATGCCGTCGAAGTTGCCGAGCGTCACGACAGAACCCCTGGCCGCCGCAGACTCCTCTCTCTTCAGTACCTCCATGAAAATCCGTCCTTACAGAGAGGAAGTTCCCACTCTCCGCTTCCGATTTGTTGCGCCGAGGGAACCTTTTTACAAAGAGGAAACGGCCCTCGGCTGTCGGGCCGCGCCAGGCGGGATCTTTTTACGCCTTTGCGGCCCGACAGCCCGCGGGCCGTAAAGGATTGAGAAGGGCTTCCCAGCCCCCACGGTTCCCTCAGACTCCCTCCAAAAACTTTTAACGCCCTGCGGTTCATCCCGATTTTGCTTGTAAAATCGGGATGAACCGCAGGGAATTAAAAGTCTTTGAAGGGGTCTGGGGGGAACGTGGGCCTATGGCCCTTCTGCAGAAAGTTTCCCCCAGGGTAAATAAGCGGAGCTTCCTTAGAGGTTCCCTAATACTTCCCCGATCTTATTATGAGGAAAGCGAGCCACAGTCCCAGCACGGCGGCTATGGAGAAGCCCACCATGCCGAGCACGGGGTAGCCCATGAATGTGGGCCCGCTCTCCGACGCCGTTATCATCGACGAGCCCACCACCATGGCCGCCACGATGAGGCCGAAGGTGAGCCTGTTGGACGAGCGGTCCATCTCGCCCATGAACTCTTCCAGGCCCCTGTGGACGAACTGGACGCGCATCTTGTCGCTCAGGACCTTTTTCAGGAGCTGCCCCGAGAGCGCCGGGAATCTTTCGATGAACTCCTTGTACTCCCTCATCGTCTCCAGCCCCTCGCGGGCGAGCGTTTCGGGGCTCAGGCGTCTTTTCACCAGGCTCTTCACATAGGGCTCGCTCTCGGCCACGATGTTCTGGTGGGGATTCAGGAGCCGGCCCAGGCCCTCGAGCTCCATGAGGCACTTGTCGAAGAGGAGCAGGTCCCGCGGCATCCTTATGTTGTAACGGGCCGAGAGCTTCGCGTACTCCCTGAGGAAGTCGTCGAGCCTTGCGGCGCCGAGGGGGCGGCCGAAGTAGTGGAGGAGTATGTCCTGGTAGTCGCGCCTGAAGGCGGCCTCGTCGATCTCTTCGGGCAGGATGCCGAGCCTGAGGTAGACGTCGGTGAGCCTCTCGTAGTCCTCCTTCACTATGCCGATGAATATGTCGGCCAGGTTCTCCTGCATCTGCCTGTCGATGCGGCCCACTATGCCGAAGTCGACGAGCGCTATCCTCTCCTCGCTCAGGACGAAGATGTTGCCCGAGTGGAGGTCGCCGTGGAAGAGTCCGAACTCGAAGACCTGCCGGAAGAAGACGTCGGCCAGAAGCCTTGCGAGCTTTCTGGTGTCCATGCCCGCCTCGCGCAGCCGCTCGACCTGGTCGATCTTGATGCCCGTCACCGGGTCCATGGTGAGGACCTTGCGTCCCGTGCGGCTCCAGCAGACCTTCGGTATGATCACCCTCGGGTCGTCGGCGAAGTTGCGCCGGAAGCGCTCCATGAAGCTTGCCTCCATGGAGAAGTCCATCTCGCGGCGCACGGTCACGTCGAACTCGTCGACTATGGCCACCGGGTCGTAGAGCCTGCTCTCCGGCACGTAGCGGTGGAGCAGACCGGCCATGTACCTCAGTATGGCCACGTCCGTTGTTATCTTTTCTTCGAGGCCCGGGCGCTGGACCTTTATGACCACATCGCGCCCCCCGGTCGTCACGGCCCGGTGGACCTGGGCTATGGAGGCGGCGGCCAGGGGCGTTTCGTCGATGCTCTCGAAGAGCTCCCCGGCGGGCCTCGAGAACTCCTCTTCTATTACGGCCCTCACCTCTTCGAAGGGTATGGGCGCCACCTCGTCCTGGAGCTTGAGGAACTCCGCGACGAACTCCTCGGGCACTATGTCCGGTCTCGTTGAGAGTATCTGGCCGAACTTTATGAAGGTGGGCCCCAGCTGCTCGAAGGCCATGCGCGCCCTGGCCGGAAGGGTGAAGGCGTCGCGCTCCCTGGCCCGTTTGCGCCCGAGCAGCCGCTCGGGCAGGGAGACGAGTCCGCCGAGGCGGAGGCGCTCCATTACGGGGTAAAAACCGTGTCTGGCGAGGGTCGTCACGATGGTGCGCAGCCTTCGCACGTTGCGGTAGGCGAGATGTATGCCCAGGGGACTCACGGCGAGCGTCTCCTCCCCCCGCGCCTTCCCCTGCGCCGCCCCTTTGCGCCGGCTTGCGCCGCGCCCTCGACGAGCCTCATCTCTATGCGCCTTCGCTCGAGATCCACGGCCTCGATCCTCACCTTCACCTCGTCGCCGGGACGGAAGCTCCTCTTGGTGTGCTCGCCCCTGAGCGTATGGCGCTTGTCGTCGAATATGTAGTAGTCGTCGCCCAGGCTCGTCACATGGACGAGCCCCTCGACGAAGTACTCCCTGAGCTCGACGAAGAAGCCGAAGGAGGTCACGCCGGAGACGAAGCCCTCGTACTCCATGCCCACCTTGTCCTTCATGAACTGGGCCTTCTTGAGGTCCGCTATCTCCCTTTCGGCCTCCATGGCCTTGCGCTCCCTCGCCGACGCGTGGGCCGCCACGGCGGCGAGCCTCTCTTCGGCCTCCTCGCCCCTGGGCCTGCGGCGGCGAAGCGCCGCCTTGACGAGCCTGTGGACCACGAGGTCGGGATAGCGCCGGATTGGAGAGGTGAAGTGTGTATAGTTCCTGAAGGCCAGGCCGTAGTGGCCGATGTTCTCCACCGAGTAGACGGCCTGTTTCATGGAGCGGAGCAGGAGGTGGTTTACGAGTCTTTCCTCGGGGCGTCCCTCGGCGGCGCTCAGTATGCGCTGCATGGCCTTGGGTCCCGTGCCCTTCTTCCCCGGCGGGTAGCCGAAGCAGGAGACGATCTCGAGGAAGTCGCGCAGCTTATCCTCGTCCGGTTCCTCGTGGACCCTGAATATGAAGGGTTTCGTGCGGCCGAAGCGTTCGGCCACGGCCCGGTTGGCGGCGAGCATGAACTCCTCGATGAGCCGGTGCGAGGCGAGGCGCTCGGAGCGCACGATGTCCTCGATGCGCCCTTCCATGTCGATTATTATCTGAGGCTCGGGCAGGTCGAAGTCGATGGAGCCGCTGCGCATCCGCCGTCCGGTCAGGGTCTGCGCCAGTGCGGCCATGGTCTTAAGGTCCGATACGACGGCCCTTCCCACTCCTTTCGCCGCCCGCCTGTCGCCGTCGAGCACCTGCTGGACCTGCCGGTAGGTGAGGCGCTTTACGCTCCTTATGACGCTTTCGTAAAAGCTCTTCTTCACCGCCCGTCCGCCGGCGTCGAACTCGATCTCCGCGGTGAGCGTGAGCCTGTCCACGCCGGGGTTGAGGCTGCATATGCCGTTTGAGAGCGGCTCGGGAAGCATCGGTATGCAGCGGTCCGGGAAGTAGACGCTCGTGGAGCGCGAGCGGGCCTCGGCGTCGAGGAGCGAGCCCTCCTTGACGTAGTGTGCCACGTCGGCTATGGAGACGTAGAGGCGCAGCCCCCCGCCGCCGGTCTCCTCCACGGCCACGGCGTCGTCGAAGTCCTTGGCCGTCTCGCCGTCTATGGTGAAGACCCTCTTTTTTCGCAGGTCCACCCGGCCCTCGGTCTCGGCGTCCGTCACCTCCTGTGGGACGGCCTCGGCCTCCTCCATAACTTCGGCCGGAAAGCGGTGGGGCAGCTCGTATTTCCTGACTATGACCTCTATCTCCACGTCCGGGTCGTCGGGGTCGCCGAGCACGGCGGTGACGCGGCCCGCGGGGGCCATGTGCTTTGCCGGCCAGCGGGTGATCTCGCACTCCACCATACGGCCCGCGCCGGCGCCCATGGAGCGCCCGGACGGTATGATGATCTCGTAGAGGAGCCGCTCGTCGGCGGGCACCACAACGCCGAAGCCCTTGCCCCGCTCGAAGCGGCCCACCACCGTGCGGTGGGCCCTCTTCAGTATCCGTATGATGCGTCCTTCCCGCTTGCCGCCGGGCTTGATCCCCTCCACCCGGCTTACCACCTGGTCGCCGTGCATGGCGCCGCCGAGCTTCCTCGGCCCGATGAAGACGTCCTCGCCGCCCTCCTCGGGACGGACGAAGCCGTAACCGTCGGGATGGCACTCGAGGGTGCCGCGCACGAGGTTCATCTTCGAGGGAAGACCGAGACGGCCGCCCCTTATCTTCACCAGCAGCCCCTCGGCCACGAGCCCCTTTATCATGCGCTTGAAACCCTCGCGCCGGTCCCTGGGCACCTCGAAACGGCGGACCAGCTCCTTCAGTCCCACGGGGCCCTCCGCCTCGCTCTCCATGAAGGAGAGCACGGCCTTTGAGTCGATCTTCATCAGCGTCCTTTCACATTTTTTGGTTCCCTATTATAACCCCAAAAGTCCCTTATTTCACGCATATTTTTAACCCTCGCCGCCCCGCCCCTTGAAAAGACCCCCGCCCTTGTGTTAGCCTCAATGGTCTTGGGGGGGAGCTTTTCGCAGAAGGGTCATGGACCCGTCCTTTCCCGCTCCCCCTTTCGTATGCTGCCCGTCTAATGCGGCGGTCCATGGGAGGTTCGGCCCGCAAGGGCGTAAAAAAAAACCGCCTGGCGCGGGCCGAACCGCCGCCGCGGCCGGATTGACGCAGAAGAGGGGCCGGGGCGGCCGCGGTACTTTTACGGAGGGCTCCTTCAGGCCCGTAAGCAAGGAGGAAGGTGATGGCCATAAGTGTCGAAGACGTCGAGCACGTAGCCGAGCTTGCGAGGCTTGAGCTTACCGACGGGGAGAAGCGTCTTTATGCGAGCCAGTTGCAGCGCATCCTCGAGTACGTGGAGAAGCTCTCGGCCGTGGAGACGGACGGCGTGGAGCCCACGTTTTCCACGGTGCCGGGGCCGCAGCGGCTGCGCGAGGACCGCGTCGAGCCCTCGCTCGAGCGCGCGAAGGCGCTGGAGAACGGCCCCGACTGCGAGGGCGGCACCTTCAGGGTTCCGAGGATAATAGAGTAGGGGCCCTTTTGATGGAGTCGATGAGAAAGGGACGGTCCCGATGGATATAAGGGGAAGGAAGGTAGGCGAGCTTTCGTCGCTTCTCGCCTCCGGCGAGGTGAGGAGCGTGGAGCTTACGCGCTCTTATCTCGAACGTATAGATGAGCTCGACGGCAGGCTCGGCGCGTACGTGACCGTGACGGCCGGCGAGGCGCTCGAGGCCGCCGCCCGCGCCGACGAGCGTATAAGGGAGGGCCGCGACGTAACGGCCCTTACGGGCGTGCCCATATCGGTGAAGGACATATTCTGCACCGAGGGCGTGGAGACGACCTGTTCGTCGAGGATACTCAAGGGGTTCAGGCCGCCCTACGACGCCACCGTCGTAAAGAGGCTCAAGGACGCCGGGGCGGTCATCCTCGGCAAGAACAACATGGACGAGTTCGCCATGGGGTCGTCCACCGAGACATCGGCCTTCGGGCTGACGCGAAACCCCTGGGACCTCGAGCGCGTGCCGGGAGGCAGCAGCGGGGGCTCGGCCGCCGCCGTCGCCGCCTCGCTCTGCGCCGCCTCGGTGGGCACCGACACGGGCGGCTCCATCCGCCAGCCCGCGGCATGCTGCGGCGTCGTGGGTCTCAAGCCCACATACGGCAGGGTCTCGCGCTACGGCATGGTCGCCTTCGCCTCGTCGCTCGACCAGGCGGGCCCCCTCACCGCCGACGTCACCGACGCCGCCATTATGCTCTCCGTGCTCGCCGGTCACGATCCCCTCGACTCGACCTCCATGGACGCGCCGGTGCCCGACTACACGGCGGCGCTCGACCGCGGCGTCAAGGGCCTGCGGCTCGGTATGCCCAGGGAGTACTTCGTCGAGGGGCTCGACGCCGAGGTGGATGCCGCCGTGCGCCGCGCCGTCGGGGCCCTCGAGAAAGAAGGCGCCGAGGTGGTGGAGGTGAGCCTGCCCCACACGGAATACGCCGTGGCCGTCTACTATCTCGTGGCCACGGCCGAGGCGTCGAGCAACCTGGCGCGCTACGACGGCGTAAAATACGGCCTCCGGGTAGACGACGGCGGGGGACTGCGCCGCATGTACTGCAGGACCCGCGACAGGGGCTTCGGGGCCGAGGTGAAGCGCCGCATCATGCTCGGTACCTACGCGCTCTCGGCGGGCTACTACGACGCCTATTACAAGAAGGCCGCGCAGGTGAGGACCCTCATAAGGCGCGACTTCGAGGAGGCCTTCGCCAGATGCGACGTGGTAGTCACGCCCACGGCGCCGGGGCCCGCCTTCGGCATCGGCGAGAGGACCGAGGACCCGCTCACCATGTACCTCTCCGACATCTTCACCATCTCCTGCAACCTGGCGGGACTGCCGGGGCTCTCCATGCCCTGCGGCCTCACGGGCGGAGGACTGCCCATCGGCTTGCAGATCATAGGCCGTCCCCTCGACGAGGAGACGGTGCTCGCCGCGGCGCGGGCATACGAAAAGGTCTCGGACTGGAACGATAAAAGACCGGCGCTTTGATTGCTTGCCCTGAGGGAACCTTTTTGTAAAGGGTCACAGACCCACGGTTCCCTCAGACTCCCTCCAAAAACTTTTTGTTTGCTCTTCGAGCCGCGTTGGTTCTCATGATCGCTGAGGAAACGAGGTTCTTCAGCCCAAGTTAAAAGTCTTTGAAGGGGGTCTGGGGGAAACGTGGGCCTATGGCCCTTCTACAGAAATTTCCCCCAGAGTATCGGGGGGCTGTGCCGGGGGTTCGGGCCGCAAAGGCGTAAAAAAATCCCGCCTGGCGCGGCCCGAACCCCCGGTACGGCCGAAGATACGAATAACATACGATGGGGCAGGGGGGGAGACGCGGGCCTGTGGCCCTTCTTCAGAAATTTTTCCCCGGGGAGGAAGTCTTCATGGGATACGAAGCTGTCATAGGTCTCGAGGTTCACGCCCAGCTCCTGACGGAGTCCAAGCTTTTTTGCCGGTGTTCGACCCGTTTCGGCTCGGAGCCGAACACCCAGGTCTGTCCCGTCTGTCTCGGCATGCCGGGGTCGCTTCCCGTGCTCAACGCAAGGGCCGTGGAGTACGCCTTGCGCATGGCCCTGGCAGTCGGTTGCCGGATCAACCCCGCGAGCGTCTTCGCCCGCAAGAACTACTTCTACCCCGACCTGCCCAAGGGCTATCAGATATCGCAGTACGAGCAGCCGCTGGCCGAGGCCGGCCATGTGGAGATCGAGGCCGAGGGCGGGGGGCTCAAAAAGGTGGGCATCACCCGCATCCACATGGAGGAGGACGCGGGAAAGCTCCTCCACGGAGAGGCCGCCGGCTCCGACACGTCGAGCTTCGTGGACCTCAACCGCACGGGCGTGCCGCTCATAGAGATCGTCAGCGAGCCCGACATATCGAGTCCCGCCGAGGCCGCCGCCTACCTCAAGGAGCTGCGCGACATACTGGTCTATCTCGAGATATGCGACGGCAACATGGAGGAAGGGAGCTTCCGCTGCGACGCCAATGTCTCCGTAAGGCCAGAGGGCTCGGCAGGGCTCGGCACCAAGACGGAGCTCAAGAACCTCAACTCCTTCAAGTTTATAAAGGACGCCGTGGCCTACGAGATAGAGCGCCAGATCGAGGTCATCGAGGACGGCGGCCGGGTGGTGCAGGAGACAAGGCTCTTCGACGTCTCCAGAGGCGTTACCGTCTCCATGCGCAGCAAGGAGCAGGCCCACGACTACCGCTACTTTCCCGACCCCGACCTCCTGCCCCTCGCAGTCGGCGACGCCATGGTCGACGAGGTGCGCTCCTCGCTTCCCGAGCTGCCCGCCGACAAGCGCAGGAGGTTCGTCGAGCAGTACAGCCTGCCCGCCTACGACGCCTCGGTGCTCGCCTCGCAGCGTCAGCTCGCCGACTGGTACGAGGCGTGCGTAAAGCTATGCGGCGAGCCCAAGCTCGCCTCCAACTGGGTGATGGGCGAGCTCCTGCGGCTCCTGAAGGAAGAAAACCTCTCCATCACCGACGCGCCGGCGACCCCGCGGATGCTCGCCGAGCTCATAGGGCTCGTGAAGAACGGCACCATAAGCGGCAAGATCGCCAAGGGTGTTTTCGAGGAGGCCTTCAGGACCGGCAGATCGCCCAAGGCCATAGTCGAGAGCAGGGGGCTTACCCAGATATCGGACGAGGCGGACCTTGAAAGGATCGTCGACGAGGCCGTAAAGGCCGACCCCGAGAGCGCCGCCCGCTACAGGGCCGGCAAGACCAAGCTCCTCGGCTACTTCGTGGGACAGGTGATGAAGGCCACCAGGGGCCGCGCAAACCCGCAGGTAGTCAATAGACTCGTCAAAAGACGCCTCGAAGAGGATTGACTCGGCCGAGGGAACTCTTTTGATGATCCTGGGGGAAACGTGGGTCTGTGACCCTTTTACAAAAAGGTTCCCTCAGGGTAATGAATCAGAGTTTCCTTTGCCTGGGGGCGCTCCACCTGGAGGTTCGGGCCGCAAGGGTGTAAAACGATCCCGCCCGGCGCGGGCCGAACCTCCAGGTGGAGCGCCCCCACATGCGCACAACAGGCAAAGGGGGGCCGGGGGAACGCGGCCCCGTGAACCTTCTGCAGGAAGTCTCCCCCCGGAGCAGTCAGTCAGAGCTTTCCCGGTTCCTCACGGAGCGAGGCCGAAGGCGGAGAAGCCGGTGCGGCGCCATTTGAAGTAGTCTTCGAGGATCCTGCGGTGGTCGAAGGCTATTGTTTCGGGCAGGGTCGATTCGGTGAAGACGGCGGCCCTTGCGGCGTCGTCTGCGCCTTTCGGTTCCCCCTGCGCCTCGGCGACGAAGACGACGGAGATGGTGTGGAAGCGGGGGTCGCGGTCGGGGTCGGAGTAGGCGTGCATCTGGGCGAGGAGCCTTACGTCCAGCCCCGTCTCTTCTCTCGCCTCCCGCCGGGCCGCGTCCTCGAGGCTTTCGCCGTAGTCGACGAAGCCTCCCGGTATGGCCCATCCAGGCGGAGGGTTCCGGCGCTCGATGAGGACGATGCCGCGCCGCGGCAGCTCGATGATGATGTCTACGGTGGGAATGGGATTGCGGTAGCGGGCGGACATGGCGAAGAGATCGGACGCCGGCCCTACACCGACTCGGCGAGAGCGTCGAGCAGGGCCTTGAGCCTGCGGGCGTGGCCCCGTTCCTCCTCGGCCAGGTCGAGCCATATGGAGCGGGCCGCCTCGCTTCCGCTCTTCTCGGCCATGGAGGTGAAGTACTCGGCCGCGTAGCGCTCGGCGTCGAGGGCTATAATGACGGCCTGGCGCGGATTGTCTATGGTCTCGACGAGGCGTTCCATGCTTATGCGGCGCGTGAAGATGTCGGGGCTCGCCTTCTTGACGTACTCTTCCATGTCCAGCTCCTCGTCGGTCACGGCGTCGCCGAGACCGGCCCTGGGATAATAGGAACTCTCGATATTGGCGAGGTGTCCCTTCTCTTCGCTTGCCAGGGCGGAGAAGACTTCGCTTATGCGGGGGTCGTCGATCCTCTCCTTGAGGAGCGAGTAGAAGGCCATTCCGTTGTTTTCTATGAGTGCGGCCGTCTTGACGGCCTCGAGCTCCTCGGTATGCTCGAAGGGCATGGCGTCCTCCTTGGGGGCTTTTGAACGTCCCGGCCCGCGGGACGGGACGATGTTACAATTTATCAGAACTCCGGCGGCGCTGCAACCCAAAAGCTGTGAGGGAGGTGCGCGGCGGCGTCCGCTTCGGGCGGCGGCCCCTCAAGGAGGGGAAACCCTCGAAGCGGAGAAAGAAGAGTTTGTCTGGATTTTTCTGAATCCATGGGTTAAATTTTTCGTGATCCGTGTCGATTAATAATGATGAAGCCCGGTTCGGTGGAGCCTGAGAGGTAGAGGAGATGGCGACCATAAGGGAGTATCTTGTAGAGATGTTCAACAAGGTCCTGGCCAAGACCATCACCCGGGAAGAAGGGACCATGCTCTTGAACGACCTCGTCAAGCGCGACAAGGTGACGACCCTCAAGGAGATTGCTTCGCTCATACGGACCCCGCCGCCCGGCGTCTTTCCCAAGACCATACTCCATACGGTGGTCCTTGCAAACAACAAGGTCTTCAACGATCTGCTCATCGCCAGTCTCGATCACAGGGACGAAAGCGTCACCATACTCGCCGCCGAGGGGCTGGCCAAGCTGCGCACCGACGACGCCAAGGAGGTGCTCAAGGGCCACATCGACAGCGACATCTACCACGTGCGCAAGGCCTCTGCCGCGGCGCTCGTCATGGGCTTCGGCAAGGAGGGGGTCGAGATACTGAAAAAGCACGTGCTCACCCACCCCGAGCCCTTCTACCGGCTCACCTCGGTCATGGCCATCATAGGCGCGGGCGCCATGGGCAAGCAGGCCCTCCTCGAGATACTGGCTACCGGCGACGTGCCAGCCATAGAGAGCGTTGCCGAGGGGCTCGCCGACGCCCCGGTGGACTTCGACGAAGAGGAGATACCGACGCTTATCGAGGCCATGGTGGCGGCGGCGGACAACGAGAAGTTCGAGGCCGTCGAGAGGCTGCTCGGCGTGCTCGGTTCGCTCGGCTCCAAGGCGGCAAGGTACGAGCAGTACCTAAGTGTCTTCCTCGAAAGCCCGTCTCCCGCGGTAAGAGAGGCCGCCACGACGGCGGTGAGGCGCATAAGATACTCCTGAGGGGAGCGGCGCTCCGGCCGCGGGCGGCGGAGCGCCGAGGCGGGAAGGCGGTTTTTTCAGGTGGACGGGCTTCGACGCTTCTTCGAGACGAACAGGGCCGCCGCGGCCCTCATCCCCTTCGTCCTGTCGGCGCTCGCAGTCCTTGCCCTCTACTCCCATGTCCTCCATGGCCCGTTCCTCTACGACGACCTCATCTACATCGTAAGAAACGGCAGGATCCGCGACCTCGGCGCGCTCACCGACTTCACGAGCTCGCGCTACGTGACCTTCGCCACCTTCGCCCTCAACTACGCCGTCGGCGGGCTCTCCACCTTCGGCTACCACCTGGTGAACGTGGCCGTCCACGTCTTCAACGGCTGGCTCGTCTACGCGCTCGTAAGGCTTACGTGGAGGACGCCCGTGGTGGCGAGGGCCGCCGCCGGCGCGAGCGCGAGGGGCCTCGCCCTGACGGCGTCCCTGCTCTTCGCCGTCCACCCCCTCCAGACCCAGGCCGTAACGTACATAACCCAGCGCTTTGCTTCGCTTGCAACCTTCTTCTACCTCGCTTCCCTCGTCTGCTACGCCGCGGCGAGGCTCGACGTGGAGCGCAGCGACGGCGGCCTTCTCCGGCGCCACGGTCTCTACGTCCTCTCGGTAGCCGCGGCCCTGGCCGCCCAGAAGACGAAGGAGATAGCCTTTACGCTCCCCTTCGTGATCGCTCTCTACGAGCTCGCCTTCTTCAGCGGCTCCGTGGCGTCCGCCCGCCGCCGGGCGGCGCTGCTCGTTCCGTACGGCCTTGCGGCGCTCGTCATTCCGCTGTCGTTTCTTCTCGTCAGCCCCGGCGCCGTCTCCTACGCATCGGGCATAGAGAACTGGATAACGGAGCTCCAGAAGGCCGAGCTCGGCACGCTCTCCAAGTACGTCTATTTCCTCACCGAGACGAGGGTGCTCGTCACCTACCTGAGGCTTCTGGTGCTGCCGGTGAACCAGATGCTCCTCTACGACTTCCCGGCCTCCCACTCGATCCTCGAGCCCGCGGTCCTCGCTTCGCTGGCCTTTCTCTCTCTTCTCCTCTTCGGCGCCCTCTATCTCTTCTTCCGCGCGAAGAGGCTCGGCGAGCCCTACCTTCTCGTCGCCTCGGCCGGCGTGATCTGGTTCTTCGTCACCTCGTCGGTGGAGTCGTCGGTCATACCCATAATGGACCTCATCTACGAGCACAGGGTCTATCTGCCCTCGGTCGGGGCGCTCACGGCCCTTGCGGCCCTCGGCGCCGCGGCCCTTGAGCGGCTCGGCGCGCGGCCCCGGACCGGTGTAGCCCTGACGGCGGCGGCCGTCGTCCTGTTGTCGGTGCTGACTTACCAGCGTAACCTCGTCTGGACCGACGCGCTCGCCTTCTGGGCCGACGGGGCGGCCAGGGCCCCTGCTCTCGCAAAGCCCCGTATAAACCTCGCCATCGAGCTCATGCGCCTGGGCCGCTACGACGAGGCCGTCGTCGAACTCGAGAAGGCCAAGCGCTCGGAGCCCCGCTACCTCGACATATACTATAACCTCGGCATAAGCCACGTTAACCGCCGGGACTACAGGAGCGCGCTGCGGGAGTTCAACCGCGCCCTCGAGGTCCTGGAGGTCCTCAAAGAGGGTCACTACTTCGCCGCCGCCTCGCTCGAATACGAGATGATCATCAACTCCTACCTCGGCAACCTCTACGTAAGACTCGGCGAGCCCGAGCGGGCGCTCGCGCACTTCGAGCGGGCCCTGGCCATAAAGGCCGACAACAACGCGGCCCGCTACAACTACGCCGTGGCCCTCGATATGCTCGGCCGCTACGAGGATGCGGCGGCCCAGCTCCGGATACTCCTCGGCTCAGACCCGTCGGACAGCGGGGCGAGAGCCTACCTCGACGCCCTGCTCTCCCGCATCGGACGGGACCGCTGAGGGAGCGGAGGACCCCGACTTTGGGGAAGCTCCGATTGACTACCCTGGGGGAAACTTTCTGAAGAAGGGGCACAGGCCCGAGGGCCATAGGCCCACGTTTCCCCCCTGCCCCTATGTTATTCGGATCTTCGGCCGTACCGGGGGTTCGGCCCGCGCCAGGCGGGGTTTTTTTTACGCCTTTGCGGCCCGAACCCCCGGTACGGCCCCCACGAGGCAGCCGGCGCGGACAGGACGTCCCCTTCAAAGACTCTTAACTTGGGCTTAAGGAGCTCGTTGCCTCGGCGATCATGAGAGCCAACGCGGCTCGAAGAGCAAACAAAAAGTTTTTGGAGGGAGTCTGAGGGAACCTCGGGGGCTGGGAAACCTCTGTCAATCCTTTACGGCCCGCGGGCTGTCGGGCCGCAAAGGCGTAAAAAATCCCGCCTGGCGCGGGCCGACAGCCAAGGGCCGTTTCCCCTTCGTAAAAAGGTTCCCTCGGCGCGATAAATCAGAGTCTCCTCGGTTCTTTTCTGTGGTATCATCCTCTTCATGGAAGTCATCACCTCCCACGTCAACGCCGATTTCGACACCCTGGCGTCCATGGTGGCCGCCAAGAAGCTCTACCCCCGTGCGGTGCCCGTCTTTTCCGGGTCCCTCGAGAAGCCGCTTCGCGACGCCCTGCCCGCCCTCGAGCTGCCCTGCGTCATAGAGCGCGCGAGGAACGTGGACCTCGACGCCGTGACCCGTCTCATACTCGTCGACATAAGGAGCGCTGCGCGCCTCGGTCCTTTCGCGGCCGTGGCCGGACGTCCGGGCGTGGACATACACATATACGACCACCATCCCGGCGGCGACGCGGACCTCCACGGCTCGGTCGAGGTCATAGAATCCTGCGGCTCGACAACGACGATCCTCACGCTCATCCTGAAAGAGCGGGGCATGGGGCTCACGGCCGCCGAGGCGACGATCCTCATGGCGGGCGTATACGAGGACACGGGTTTTTTGAGCTACCCCACGACGACGACCCGCGACTACGAGGCCGCCGCCTTCCTGCTCGCCGCCGGCGCTGACCTGTCGAGGGTGTCGGATCTTCTGAGAAACGAGCTCACCACGGCCGAGATATCGACGCTCAACGAGCTCATCCAGAGCGAGACGGTCTACACGATAGGCGGCGTGGACATCTCCGTTGCGAGCGCCGACGTGGAGAAGTATCCGGCCGACGTTGCGTCGCTTGCCCACAGGCTGCGCGACATAAGGGGCATGGAGTGTCTCTTCCTGCTCGGCGACATGGGGGACAGGGTCCATATCGTGGCCCGCAGCCGCACCCCGGCCGTCAATGTCGGCGAGGTGATGCGCAGGCTCGGCGGCGGAGGGCATCCGAGCGCCGCGTCGGCCACGCTCAAGTCGACGACGCTCGTCGAGGCCCGCGAGAGGCTCCTTGCGGCGGTGCGGGAGGTCGTGAGTCCGGTGCGCACGGCCTCGGAGGTGATGAGCTCGCCGGCCATAACGGTGGGCGTGGAGACCACGCTCGCCGACGCGGAGCGCACGCTCATGCGCTACAACATAAACGCCGCGCCCGTGGTGGACGACGGGGGGGCGCTCATGGGGGTCGTCACCAGGCAGGTGGTGGACAAGGCCGTCTATCACGGCCTCGGAGAGGCGCCGGTGCGCGACTACATGACGACCGACTGCCAGCACGTCAGCGTCAGCTCGGGGCTCGACGAGGTGAGGGAGAAGGTCATCGTCCACGGCCAGAGGCTTCTTCCCGTGCTCGGCGACGCAAGGGTGGAGGGGGTCATAACGAGGACGGATCTCTTGAAGCTCCTCCACGAGGAGCTGGTCGAAGAGCCGAGGGGGCCGAAAAAACGCAAGAACCTCAGGAGCCTGATGGAGGAGATGCTGCCGCGCTGGGCGCTCCGGATCCTCAGGGACGCGGGCGAGGTCTCCGAAGAGCTCGGCTACCGGGCCTACGTGGTGGGCGGTTTCGTGCGCGACCTGCTTCTGCGGCGCGAAAACCTCGACATAGACATCGTCATCGAGGGCGACGGCATCAGGTTCGCAAAGGTCATGGCCGAGCGTCACAGGCTGCGCGTGCGCAGCCACGAGCGCTTCAAGACGGCCGTGCTCGTCTATCCCGACGGCTACAAGGTCGACGTGGCCACGGCGAGGCTCGAGTACTACGAGAGGCCGGGGGCGCTTCCCACGGTGGAGCACTCGTCGCTCAAGCTCGACCTCTACCGCCGCGACTTCACCATCAACACGCTGGCCGTCTCGCTCGAACCGTCGCGCTTCGGCCAGCTCATAGACTTTTTCGGGGCCAGGCGCGACATCAAGGAACGCACCATAAAGGTGATCCACAACCTGAGCTTCGTCGAGGACCCCACCCGCGTGCTCCGGGCCGTGCGTTTTTCCCGGCGATTCGGCTTCCGCATAGCCAGGCACACGGCCAACCTCATGAAGAACACCATGAAGCTCGACCTCATGGGAAAGGTCTCGGGCTCGCGGCTCCTCGAGGAGCTCAAGAACATACTCTGCGAGGAGGACATCGCCGTCGAGGCGCTGAAGACGCTCTCCGAGCTGGGGCTGACCGGCCTGCTGCATCCGCAGATGAGACTCGACGAGGCGGCCTTCGATCTCCTCGAAAGGGCCCGCTCCACGCTCCAGTGGCACAGGCTCCTCTACCTGGACGACCGCATCGAGCCGTGGCTCGTCCTCTTCCTGGCGCTCACCGACGGGCTCGGCGAGGAGGAGCTCGACGAGTACGCCCGCCGGTTGACCATCTCGGGAAAGCACAGGCTCGAGGTGTTGCGGGCAAGGGGGGCCGGCCTGCGGGCCCTCTCGGCCATGGAGACCGCCGCCGCCTCCGACACCCCCCTTCTCGGGAGCACCATATACAGCCTGCTGAGGCCCCTGCCGCTGGAGGTGACGCTCTATCTCATGGCCAAGACCGCCTCGGAGAAGGCGCAAAAGGCCGTCTCCCTTTACGTAACGAGGCTGCGCTTCGTGAAGACGGAGCTCCGGGGCCGCGACGTCATGGCCCTCGGCGTACCCCATGGCCCGGCCGTTGGCGAGGTCCTGAACCTCCTGCTCAAGATGCGCCTGGACGGCCAGCTCCGCTCGCGCGGAGACGAAGAGGCCTTTGTGAGGGACTTCCTGCTGAGGGAGCCTTAATCATAGCTTCCTTAATGGATTAATGGATTAATCCTAAGGAAACTCTGATTAATTACCCTGAGGGAACCTTTTTGTAAAAAGGTTCCCTCAGACTCCCTCCAAAAACTTTTAACGCCCTGCGGATCACCCCGATTTTGCTTGCAAAATCGGGGTGATCCGCAGGGAATTAAAAGTCTTTGAAGGGGGGCTGGGGGAAACTTTCTACAGAAAGTTTCCCCCAGTGTAATAAATCAAAGCTTCCCTAAGACTCAGATGCTATATTGAAGTGTACCTATAATATAGAGGGGATGTCCGGCTATGGCAAAGCCTGATTATAATAAGATAAGCCCCAAGAGGACCGGCCGTTACGTGAGCCAGGTCACGGGATATCGGGCGTTTTATCCGGCACCGCTTCCACCCGATCCTCCTGTAAAGATTGAAGGGGACTTGCAGGCTCTGCTATCGCAGGCCGACCGAGCCTTGGGACGGCTCGACGGTTCGATTACCACGCTCCCAAACTCCGACCTCTTCGTGATGATGTACGTCCGCAAGGAGGCCGTGCTATCCAGCCAGATCGAGGGTACCCAGAGCTCACTGCAAGACCTGCTTGCGGCCGAGGCCAAAGTGTTTTCCGATACTACGCCCCGAGATGTTGACGAAGTGATCAACTACGTGCGGGCCATGAATCACGGCCTTGCAAGGTTGCGGGAACTGCCGGTATCTGTTCGCCTGATTCGAGAGATCCATGCGATATTGCTTGAGAACGTTCGGGGCCGTCATGCAGTGCCTGGCGAGTTGAGGCGGAGCCAGAACTGGATTGGTCCTTCTGGATGCACGCTTGCTGAAGCGACCTTCGTGCCGCCCCCGCCCGATGTTGTGCCGGAGACGCTCGGTCAATTGGAAAGGTTCCTGCACAGGAAGGACGATTTGCCGGTCTTGATCAAGATAGGTCTGGCCCACGCTCAGTTCGAGACGATTCACCCCTTTCTCGACGGCAATGGACGCATTGGTCGATTGCTCATCGCTTTTCTTCTCACCGAGCGTGGTGCACTCCAAAAGCCGGTTCTCTATATATCCCATTATTTCAAGCGCCACCGCCAGGCCTACTATGACCACCTTCAGAACATCCGTGACACCGGCGATTGGGAGTCATGGCTCGAATTTTTTCTTAGGGGCGTGGCGGAGGTCAGCAACGAAGCCGCCAAAACCGCCCGGAGAATCCTGCAACTTCGAGAATCCCACCGCCTCGCCATAACCGAGCGCTTGGGACGGGCGGCCGGCAACGGTCACAAGGTGCTGGAAGACCTCTATAAACACCCTCTCGTTACCGTGAAGAATGTTCAAACTATTACCGGAACCACGTATGCCGCAGCCAACCAGCTCATCGGACGGTTCGTTGAGCTGGGCATCCTGGAGGAGATTACAGGGTATGCCCGCAATCGGCGATTCCTGTACGCGCCGTACATTGCGCTTTTCCGGGACGATGAGGGGGATATGCCATGAGCGTTGGACTCAGGCCCTATTCAGAATACAGAACACCGGCGCCTTGACCAGACCTGACTGCCGCGAGATCGCTTGCGCGATGAGCTTCAAGTTTGAAAAGAGGACCGTAGAGAGACGGCCGCCCTTGTATGCCGGTCCGCCCTTGGAGCGGCGACGGTTGAGGACGCCCGCAAGGGCGTAACAGCCCCGCCTGACGCGGCCCGGCGCCCCCCGGCCCCGCCGCTACTCCTCCTCGCCCACGCCCGCTATCCTCCTCTCCGGGTCGGCCCGGCGGCCGACCCAGCCCTCGCTCTTTCCGCTCCTGAAGGAGTTTCTGCCGATTATGATGTGGTCGAGGACCGCGAGCCCCACGCCCTCGGCGGCCCGTTCGAGCGAGCGGGTGAGGAGCTTGTCGTTGCGTGAGGGGGCGGGGTCGCCGCTGGGGTGGTTGTGGACGAATATTACGGATCGGGCGTTGTGCTTGAAGGCCCGCTCCACCACGGTGCGGGGGTAGACGGCCGTCTCGTTGAGCGTGCCTTCGTGGAGGGTCTCGACCTCGATGATCTCGTTCTTCGTGTTCAGGTATACGGCCAGGAACTTCTCGTTGCGCTCGCCTGCAAGGCGCACCGAGAGGTAGTCGACGAGGTCCTTGGGGGTGCCGACGCAGGTGGAGCCCATGACCTTGTCGTAGAGGTAGAGGGCGCAGCACTCCTTTACGAGGGTTGCAAGGAGCGCGGCGTTCTCGCCCATGCCCCTGACCGCGGCGAGCTCGTCAATGGGGGCGTCGAGCACGCCGCGGAAGCCCTTGAAGCGGCGGATGAGCTCCTTTGCCAGCGGCTTTACGTCGCGGCGCGGTATGGCGTAGGTGAGGAGCAGCTCGAGGACCTCGTAGTCGTGCAAGGCCCTCAGGCCGCCCTTTTTGAAGCGCTCGCGCAGCCTGCGCCTGTGTCCGGCGTTGGGGTTCCTGCCCTCGCTCATGGCGGTTTGCGGCTCTCAGGCGGTGCGTTCCGGCGGCGTCTTTTCCCTTGCTTCCCCGCCCCCGCCGCCGTCCGTTGCGGCCTTGAACTCGAGGAAGGGCCGTATGAGGTCCATGGGCACCGGGAATATGGTGGTCGAGTTCTGCTCGGCCGCTATCTCGGTGAGGGTCTGGAGGTAGCGAAGCTGAAGGGAGACGGGGTTGCGGCTCAGCACGTTGGCGGCCTCGAATATGCGTTGCGATGCGCTGAACTCGCCGTCGGCGTGTATGATCTTGGCCCTCTTCTCGCGCTCGGCCTCGGCCTGCTTGGCCATGGCGCGCTTCATCTCCTCGGGCAGGTCTATGGCCTTTATCTCCACGACCGTCACCTTGACGCCCCAGGGGTCGGTCTGGCGGTCCAGTATCTCCTGGAGCTTCTTGTTGAGCTTTTCGCGCTCGGCGAGGAGCTCGTCGAGCTCGGCCTGGCCGCAGACGCTGCGAAGGGTGGTCTGGGCGAGCTGGCTCGTGGCGTAGAGGTAGTTCTCCACCATGATGATCGCCTTCTCCGGCACTATGACGCGGAAATAGACTACGGCGTTGACGCGCACCGATACGTTGTCCTTGGTGATGACCTCCTGGGGCGGCACGTCCATGGTGATGGTCCTCAGGCTCACCCGCACCATGCGCTGGAGGCCGGGGATGATGATCACCAGCCCCGGGCCCTTTACGGTCTGGTAGCGGCCGAGGAAGAAGACGACCCCCCGTTCGTACTCGGGCAGTATCTTTATGGCCGCCCAGAGAAGCATGACGACGGCTACGACGAGAAACAGGATTCCGGGACCGACGCCGACAGTCATAGTCAACCTCCTTGTCTGTTGGGGGTGGACGCAGGGACGCCTCTTTCAGAGGCGTCTCACCTTCAAGGTCATGGAATCGACGGACGTGACCTCGATCTTCGAGCCCTTTTCTATGAACTCGTCGCTCACGGCGTTCCAGTACTCGCCGACGACGAAGACCTTGCCCTCGCGTCCTGGCGCGAGGTCCTCCACGGCCGCGCCCCGCTCGCCCACGATGGCGCCGTCTCCGCTGACGGGGCGGCGGCGGTGGATCATGACGGCGTAGTACATGGCCGCCAGGAAGAAGAGCGCCGTCACGGCCACGGTGGGGAGCATGACCCACAGCGAGAGCCGCATGAAGGGCAGCGGCGACTCGAAGAGCATGAGCGAGCCGAGGGTGAGCGCCACCACGCCGGCCACGGCGAGAAGCCCGAAGCTCGTCACCTTCACCTCGGCTATGAAGAAGACGACGGCGAGCGCGATGAGTATGAGCCCGGCGTAGTTGACCGAGAGGGTCTGGAAGGCGTAGAAGGCGAGCACCAGGCAGATGGCCCCTATGACGCCGGGCAGCACGGCCCCTGGGTTGGAGAGCTCGAAGTACAGTCCCACGAGCCCTATCATCATGAGGATGTAGGCCACGTTGGGGTTGGAGATGGCGTCGAGGATCCTCAGCCTCACGCCCATCTCTATCTCCTTCACCTCGGCCCCCTCGGTCCTGAGGGTCCGCCTGCCGGTGACGGTCTCCACCGCCCGCCCGTCGATGGCCGTGAGCAGGTCGTCCCTGCCGTCGACGAGCAGGTCGATGATGTTGAGCTCCAGGGCCTCGTCGGCCGTGACGTTGACGCTTTCGCGCACGGCCTCTTCGGCCCATTGCGCGTTGCGGCCCCGTTTCGCCGCAATGCCGCGCAGGTAGGCGACGGCGTCGTTTTCGACCTTCCTGCTCATGGTCTCGTCCATCTCCTCGCCGCCCATGGCCACGGGGTGGGCCGAGCCTATGTTGGTGCCCGGGGCCATGGCCGCTATGTGGGCCGCGTAGGTGATGAAGACGCCGGCGGAGGCGGCCCGCGCGCCCGAGGGCGCCACGTAGACCACCACCGGCACCTCGGAGGCGAGCACGGCCTTTACTATGCGGCGCATGGAGAGGTCGAGGCCGCCCGGCGTGTCGAGCTCGAAGACCACGGCCTCGGCGCCGTCGTCGGCGGCGTCCTCGATGCAGCGGGTGACGAACTCGGCCATCACGGGGTTTACGATGCCCTCGACCTTGACGTAGTGGACGGGTCCCGCCGCATCCTCCGCGCCGCTTTGCGGCGCGGCCGGGACCGCAAGGAGGGCGGCGGCCGCGAGGGCCGCCCATGCGGCGATGGCGCGAAGGCGCTTCATGATGGAATTCTATCAGGAATCGGCCGCGAAGGCAATACGGACCGGTCCCGGGTCAGCGGCCCCTGAGCCCGAGGGCGGCCATGACGGCCTGAACGTCGCTCCACGTCTCTTTCTTGAGCTCCTTTCGGGCGAGCAGCGTCTCGGGGTCGTGGGTCGCAACGGCCGGGACGCCGGCGAGCAGCCTGACCTCTCCGCGCAGCTCCCCGACGCTCGAACCGACAAGGGCCGCGGCCTCGTCCCCCATGAGAAGCACCATGGCGGGGCGCACCGCCCTCACTTCCTCCTCCACGTGGACGCGGCAGGAGGATATCTCGGCCTCTTCGGCGCGCCTTCCGTCCGGCGGCGGGCACTTTACGGAGCTTGTCACGTAGAGCGCCTTCCCGTCGAGGCCCATGGAGGCCACTATCCTGTCGAGCAGCCCTTCGGCTTCCGCGCCGAGGCGGCTCGTCCCGCCTCCGTCGACGGCCCTGGCCGCCGGTCCCACTATCATGAGAGCCGCGCCCTCGGCTCCACGCCCCCCGGCCCTGTCGGCCGCCGCCAGCGGGCAGCGGGTGCAGGCCGCCACCGCGTCGTGCACGGTCCGGAGACTCGGCGGAGCCTCCAGAGCCGTGTCCACGAAGCCCTGGCCTCTCAGGAAATCGATCCTTTCGGCCGTATCCTTCACCAGCGCGAGGTAGCGTCCGAGCACGTCCAAAATCATTCTCCTTTACAAGAGGGCGCAATTTCTGTATCCTGTGATTATATAATGTTTGCAGTCGCGGTCATAGCTTTTTTGACGGTGCTCCTTTCGGCCGACGAGGCCCTCGCCTGGGGGCCGGCCACCCACCTCGAGCTCGGAAGAGAGGTGCTCGGCAACCTCGGGCTCATCGCGGCCCCGGTGCGCCCGCTTCTCGAACGCTTTCCCTACGACTTTCTATACGGCAACATAAGCGCCGACATAGTGGTTGGCAAGAACCTCGTCGAGGAGCTCAAGCACTGCCACAACTGGCGCATCGGCTTCAGACTCCTCAAGAAGACCCACTCCGACTCCCAGCGGGCCTTCGCCTACGGCTACCTCTGCCACCTGGCGGCCGACACGGTGGCCCACAACCTCTTCATCCCGGAGATGATGATCCGCTCCTTCAAGACCAGGATGCTCAGGCACATCTACTGGGAGCTTCGCTTCGACGCCCTGGCCGACAAGCGCGTCTGGAGGCTGCCGGAGAAGATAGGGCGCTCCATGAACGGCGACAACGACCGCCTCCTCGAATCCCTCTTCGAGGACACACCCTTTTCCTTCAAGACCAACAAGCGCATCTTCTCGGGTATGATCAACCTCCACAAGATAGAGCGCTGGCACAGGATGATGGGGCTCATCTCGAAGACCTCGAAGTGGACGATAGACGGCGCCGACAAGCGCCGCTACTTCGACCTCGCCATGGACGCCGTCCAGGCCGTGCTCCGTGACGGCGAACATGCCTGCTGCACGGCGGTAGATCCCACGGGCAGGCTCTCCATCCACTCAGCCAAAACGGCCAGAAGGCGGCTCAAGGCCATGCGCCGCTACGGCCTCGACTGGGAGAAGGAGATGGACCGGGCCCTCGCCGAACTCTCGCCTCCCCCGGCCAGGACCGTCAACGAGTAGTTCTTTTGCCCAAGCTCACCTTGGGAAGCTCTGATTTATTGCACTGAGGGAACCTTTTTGTAAAAAGGTTCCCTCAGACTCC
>DRME01000046.1 GCA_011375175.1 Deltaproteobacteria bacterium
CGCGCGCGCCGTATTCGGCGCCACGACCAACAGGCTCAACGCGGCGCTTGCGAACCTGCAGGTCTCGTTCACCAACTTCCAGGCCGCCGAGTCGCGCATAAGGGACGCCGACTTCGCCTACGAGACGGCGGTCTTCACCAGGAACCAGATACTCGTCCAGGCGGGAACCTCGGTGCTCGCCCAGGCGAACTTCCTCCCACAGGCAGCCTTGAGCCTGCTCGGAGGGTAAAGGTGACAGGGAGGGGACCGGCGCCGGCGCCGGTCCCCTCAGCCGCTCTGCGGCCCGGAGGGCATCTTTACCGGAGGTGACGTAATGAGTATCGACATGGGCATCAAGGAAGTCGCACGTCAGGGCGCGGCAGTCGAGACGCAGGCGCCGGCCGTGAAAAGGGTGCGTGAAGAGAGGAGCGACTTCGTGGGCCTGCTCCGCGACCCCTCGGAGCGTAAAAAGGATATGTCCCTCGACGAGATGGACAAGCTCGCCTCCGACATCCAGATCCAGCTCAAGCGCCTCAACACGGAACTCCGGATAGAAGTTGACAGGGAGTCGAAGACGGTGATAGTCAAGATACTGGAGCCGGAGAGCGGCGAGGTGATCCGCGAGATACCTCCGTCGGAGCTCCTCAAGATACGCGAACGGATGCACGAGCTCATAGGGGTCTTCTACGACAACAGGACGTAAGGATCTTCTCGGCGTCCCGCCTTCAAGGGGAAGCCATCGAGCGGGAAGGTGAATGTCATGAGTATTACCGTAACATCAGGGCTTGTAAGCTCCATAGACTACCAGGCGCTCATAGATCAGCTCGTCTCGGTGAAGCGCCAGCCCATAGACCAGCTCCAGGCCCAGCAGGACACCTACAAGAGCGCAAGCAGCGCCTACGACACGCTCCAGTCCAGGCTCCAGGACCTCAAGAGCGCCGCCGACGACCTCCGTACGGCCGTAGACTTCAAGCTCTTCAAGACGAGTGTCTCCGACTCGACCATCCTCGACGCCACCGCCTCCACCAGCGCCTCGGCGGGCAGCTACAACATCGTCGTCAAGGCCCTGGCCAAGAGCCACAAGATAGCGGCCGACGGCGTGGCCTCGGATACGTCGATCATATCGAGTGTCGCGGGCACCTTCAAGTTCAAGGTCGGAAGCGGCTCGGAGCAGAGCGTCAGCGTAGACACCTCCACCACGCTCACGGACCTTCGCGACGCCATAAACAGCCTCGACGCCGGCGTTACGGCCACCATCGTGAACGACGGCTCCTCAACCAACCCCTATAGGCTCATCCTCACGAGCGACTCCACCGGCGCCTCCAACGCCATTACCATAACGAACAACGACACGGATCTCGTCTTTTCCACCACGTTGCAGCCCGCGCAGGACGCCAACATCACCGTAGACAGTCTCGACATCTACCGCTCGAGCAATACGATCTCCGACGTCATAACGGGCGTCACCCTCGACCTGAACAGCTCCGACTCCACCAAGACCGTCACCCTCACGGTAAACCGCGACGAGGACGAGATAAAGACCAAGATAACGGCCTTCCTCGACAAGTACAACGCCGTGGTAAGCCACATAAGGGCCAACAACCGCTACGACACGGACACCAAGGTGGCCGGCCCCTTCTACGGCGACCCCATAGCCAGGAGCGTGTGGGAGGACCTGCGCAGGATCATGACCTCCGAGGTGAGCGGCCTTCCGTCCACCATGAACAGGCTCATCCACGTGGGGGCCGAGACCGACCTCGAGGGCAAGATGTCGCTTGACAGCTCGACCCTCTCCGACGCGCTCAAGACGAACTTCGACGACGTGGTGAACCTCTTCGTCGACGGCACATCCACCGACGGCTTCGCCTCGCTCATCTACGACATGGTCGACGACATGCTCGACACGGCCGACGGCCGCGTGACGAGAAAACAGAGCGGCCTTGCGACGACCATCGACAACCTGGACGACGAGATACGGGAGAAAGAGGAAGAGCTGGCCGTCTACCAGGAGCAGCTCAGACTCCAGTTCGCCTCGCTCGAAACCCTGCTCTCAGGGCTGCAGGCCCAGGGCAACTTCCTGTCGAGCCTGTAACGCGACAACAAAGGAGGATATAATGGTCCCCACCCAGCAGTACCAGAAAGTCCAGGTCATGACGGCCGACAAGGTGAGACTCATCATCATGCTCTACGAAGGCGTCATGAACTTCAACAAGCGCGCCCAGATGGCCATCGAGGCCGGCGACATCGATCAGCGCAACAAGTGGATCAACAAGTCCATGGCCATAGTGAGCGAGCTCAACGACGCCCTCAACATGGAGGTCGGCGGCGAGGTGGCCTCGAACCTGCGCAGGCTCTACTTCTACGTCATGACGCGGCTTACGGAGGCCAACGTCCGCAACGACGCCGCGCAGCTCGACGTGGTCAACCGGATCATGGGCGAGCTGAAGGCCGGCTGGGAGGGGATCGCCTCGGAGAACTCCGCGGCGCACAGGCAGGAGAAGAGGCCCGACGGGGCGGGCATACACTATGGCGTCTGAAAGGGAGGAGAAGAAGAGGCTCCTTGAGAGGCTCCTCGACATATCGGCCGAGCAGAGGCGCCTGCTCCAGGAGAACAGGCTCGTCGATGTGCTCAGGCGCCAGGAAGAGCGCGACAGGCTCGTGGCGAGGCTCAAGGTGCTTGCGCCCGGCGGACTCGGCGGAGACGACGCCCTCAGGGCCCTTGCCGGTAAGGTGGTGGAGGAGGACAGGAGCCTGGGCGTGAGCATACGGACCTCCATGGACGATATAAGAAGAAAGCTCATGCGCATCTCCGGCGGAGTCAAGGCGGCCAGGGCCTACGGATCGAGGTAGGGGAGGCCGCCTCTTCGCGCCTGAAGCCCTCCGCACCCGCACGTCCCGGCCGCCGCCACCGCGCGGCCCCATCGCCACTCCCTCTCCGCTCCGCCCCCCGGACCCGTGTCCGCCGGAGCCGATGCGGCGGGGAAAAAACGCTAAAGATACCGCCCCCTCGTGACGATAATATGGCGTGCGGCCCGTAGCCAGGCCCCCTGGGACGGGACGGAAGCGATCCGGCGGACGCGGCCGGGACGCCTGCAAGGCGATGGTGACTCAATGGCTGAAGACAAGTTCAGGGTACTCATCACCGAGGACGACGCAAGCCTTCAGGAGCTGCTTGCCGAGGCCGTGAGAAACTGGGGCTACGAGGTAGCCGTCGCCGGTGACGGCGAGGCCGCGCTGGCCGAGCTCAAGCGGGAGAGCTACGACATCGTCGTAACGGACCTGATGATGCCCGGCATGGACGGGCTCCAGCTCCTGCACAAGATAAAGGGCCTGGACCGCGAGATAATGGTCATCATCATAACGGGCTACGCCACGCTGGATACGGCGGTCAAGGCCATAGAGGCGGGGGCCTACGACTACATGGCAAAGCCCTTCAGGCTCGACGAGCTCATGATAGTCATCAAGAACGCCTGCGAGCGGCTTCGGCTCGTAAAGGAGAACCGCGCCCTGCTCGACGAACTGCGCGCCGCCTACGGCGAGATCGCCATGCTCAAGAAAGGCCGCGGCGACGACGGCGCGGCTGCGGCCGCTTCCGCCGCCGGCCTCTCCGCCTCGGACAGGAGCGGCGCCGCCATGAGACAGCGCAAGTACCTCTCGGAGATGGACGAGGACAAGGGCAAGGGCAAGAGGAAAGGTCACCTCGTGGAGGCCTGACCTCGTGCCTCCCCATCGCGCCCGCCGCGACGGCGCTCTGCGCCAAGGCGCGGCAAACCATCTTTTCCGCTATGAACAAACCGCTCAAGATAATGGTCGTGGACGACGAGAGCGCCGTGCGCAACGTCGTGGTGGGACTGCTGGCGCGAAGGGGCTGGCACGTCGACGGCGTGGATAACGCCCGCAAAGGCTTCGAGGAGATAAGGAGGGGCGACTACGACCTCGTCCTCACCGACATAAACATGCCCGGCATAAACGGCATGGAGTTTCTGCGGATGGTCAAGGAGGAGAAGCCCGGATTGCCGGTGATCTTCATCACCGGCTATCCCTCCATCGACCTCGCCGTGGAGGCCATGAAGAAGGGGGCCGCCGACTTCCTGGCCAAGCCTTTCAAGGCCGAGCAACTGGAGATAACGGTCAGGAAGGCCGTCGACGCCGCCAGGGATTCGGGCGACGGCGCCGATGCGGCGGCAGGCGGGCGGACCGTGGAGCCGCGGGGCGATACGAGCCGCCACAGGCTCGAGGACAAGATAAAGGAGCTCTCCATCCTCCATACCATAAGCGAGATGCTCGACGACGTGAGCACCAAGGAGGACATCTTCAAGATGTCCATGGACCTTGCGCTCATCATCTCGGGCGCCGAGCGCTCCTTCATAATGATCTACGAGAAGAGGCAGCGGGAGTTCGTCGTCAGGGCCGCGACGGGATACGACGGGCCGGAGCCGACGGGCATGGTCTTCTCGGCGGCGCAGGGCCCCCTCGGCGGCCTCGTTGACGGCAAGCGCCACATCTACGTCGACGCCGGGACGGTGCTCGACCCCCTGCTCTCCAGGGCCGGCGGCTCGGCGAAGGACGAAGCGCTCTTTGTCATGACCATGCTCATAAACAAGGAGGTCGTGGCCGCCCTGGGACTCACCGGAATGGACCGCACCCGCCGCTTCACGGACGACGAGATGACGCTCCTGCAGAACCTCGTCGGAAAGGTGGCCCTCAAGCTCGAGAACCTCGCGCTCACCGAGAACATCTACGCCAGCATCCTCTCGACGGTCCACGTGCTCATAAACGCCCTCGACGCCCGCGACACCTATACGAAGGAGCACTCCAACAGGGTGACGAGCTACGCCCTGGAGATAGCCAGCGGCTACGGCGTCGATCAGGACACGCTCGACTGCATAAGCTTCGCAGGCCCCCTGCACGATATCGGAAAGATAGGCGTGCGCGACTCGGTGCTCCTCAAGGAAGGCCCCTTCCTGCCTGACGAGAAGGAGACGATGAAGAGTCACGTCCTCAGGGGCGAGGAGATACTCAAGCCGCTCAACCTCCTCGACTCGGAAAAGGCCGTGGTCCTCCACCACCACGAGCACTACAACGGCAACGGCTACCCCATGGGCCTGCGGGGAGACGAGATACCGATTGCGGCCCGCATATTCAGCGTGGCCGACACCTTCGACGCCATGACCTCCACAAGGCCCTACCGCAAGGCGCTCAAGGCGTCGGTGGCCAGGGCCGAGATAATCCGCTGCGCCGGCACACAGTTCGATCCCCTCGTCGTCGAGGCGTTCCTGGAGACCGAGTTCCTGCGCCACTTCGACGACAGGCCTCGAAAGGACGGTTGAGGCAGATGAGGGACAGGCGCGAAAGGGAGTTCGTCAGGGTCGACGAGAGCGTGCCTTTCTACTTCTCCCCCTGGGAACGGGAAGAGTCGGAGCGGGGCCCCCTCGACACGGAACACCTCTTCAACGAGCTCGAGCCGCGCGATGACGGGGACCCCAAGCTCTACGAGCTGCTCTTCACCATAAACCAGAAGCTCGACGCCGTCATAAATCACCTCGTCGGCACCGGCGGCTTCAACCTCCCCGAGGCGCGCGACGTCAACATAAGCGGCGGCGGGGCGAGGTTCGTCTGCCAGGAGCGTTTCGAGGTGGGCGACTTCCTGGCGTTGAAGTTCTTCCTGCCCACCCATCCCAACCTCGTCACCGTGAAGTCGAGGGTCGTCAGGGTCGATCCCGCCGAGGACGGCTACCTCACCGCCGTGGAGTACGAGGACCTCGACGAGACCGTCAGGGAGAGGATCATACGCTTCGTGTTCGCCTGCCAGCGCCTGGACCTCAGGCACCGCAAGGAGCACGGTGACGAAGGAAAGTAGGCGGCCTCGGACGCCAGGGGCCGGAGCGGCCCCGAAGGCGCCAAGGTCCCAATCGGGACCTCCTCTCCGCCCTCCGGCCGCCTTGACAGCGTTGGAGAACTCATATAACATTGAAAGGTGGAGCGACAATTTTTGTCACCTCAGGGCCGAGGCACGATGACTGACCGGATCGGAGAGCTTTTAGTCAGGGCTGGGCTCATAACCCAGGAGCAGCTTGAAAAGGGTCTGGCCGAGCAGAAGCACGGCGGCGGAAGGCTCGGTTACAACCTCATCAAGCTCGGTTTCATAACGGAGAACGACCTCACCACCTTCCTGAGCAAGCAGTACGGCATCCCCAAGGTGGACATATCGGAGCTGGAGATAGACGCCGAGGTGGTGAAGCTCATCCCCGAAGACGTCTGCAAGAAGTACCAGCTCCTTCCCATCGAGCGCAAGGGCTCCACCATCGTGGTGGCCATGGCCGACCCTTCCAACGTCTTCGCCATCGACGACATCAAGTTTCTCACGGGCTACAACGTGGAGAGCGTGGTGGCCGCCGAGGGGGGCATCAAGGAGGCCCTGGAGAAGGCCTACGACACCGAGGAACTGGAGCTCGACCTCGGCGACGTGCTCACCGAGTTCGACGATGACGAGATGGAGATCGTCCAGGAAGAGGAAGACGTCGACATAACGGACCTGAAGAAGGCCGTCGAGGACGCCCCGGTCGTAAAACTCGTCAACCTCATCCTCACCGACGCCATAAAGAAGAACGCAAGCGACATCCACATCGAGCCCTACGAAAAGGCCTTCCGCGTCCGCTACCGCGTGGACGGCGTTTTGCAGGAGGTCATGCGCCCTCCCATGAAGCTCAAAAACGCCATCGTCTCGCGCATAAAGATAATGAGCCAGCTCGACATAGCGGAGCGGCGCCTGCCCCAGGACGGCCGCATAAAGCTCAAGCTCTCGAAGAGCAAGGAGATGGACTACCGTGTTTCGGTCCTTCCCACTCTCTTCGGCGAAAAGGTCTGCCTGAGGCTTCTGGACAAGAGCAACCTCCAGCTCGACATGACCAAGCTGGGCTTCGAGCAGAAGGCCCTCGACGACTTCATGTCGGCCATCCACAAGCCCTGGGGCATAGTGCTCGTCACGGGGCCCACGGGGAGCGGCAAGACGACTACACTCTATTCGGCCCTCTCTGAGCTCAACAAGGTGAGCGAGAACATATCGACCGCCGAGGACCCGGTGGAGTTCAACCTCATGGGCATAAACCAGGTGCAGATGCACGACGACATAGGGCTGAACTTCGCCGCCGCCCTGCGAAGCTTCCTGCGCCAGGACCCCGACGTCATAATGGTGGGCGAGATACGCGACTACGAGACCGCCGAGATAGCCATCAAGGCGGCCCTTACCGGGCACCTGGTCCTCTCCACGCTCCACACAAACGACGCCCCATCCACGGTCAACAGGCTCCTCAACATGGGCATAGAGCCGTTTCTCGTCTCGTCGGCCACGAACCTCATCCTGGCCCAGAGGCTTGCGCGCAAGATATGCGGCGAGTGCAAGGAGGAGGTGGACATACCGGTGAGCGCCCTCGTGGACCTGGGGGTGCCGGAGGCCGAGGCGAAGGCGATGAAGGTCTACGCGGGCAAGGGGTGCGCCGTGTGCAACGGAACGGGCTACAAGGGACGCATAGCCCTCTACGAAGTGATGCCCTTCACGGAGAAATTGAAGGAGGCGGTCCTCAACGGCGCCTCGGCGGCCGAGATAAAGCGCACGGCCATAGACGAGGGTATGAAGACGCTGCGCATGAGCGGCATAACCAAGGTCGCCGAAGGGGTCACGACCATCGAGGAGGTGCTGCGGGTGACCATGGCCGACTGAGGCCGGCCCCTTCGGGGATGCTCAGGATTTGTTGTGCCGGGGGAGCCTTCCTGAATGAGGCTCACGCAGCCGCATTGCCCCGGTGAAACAAGCCGGAGTCTACTTGAGGTCTCCTTGAGGGACGCGGAGCCCCACGGCGGGGCGGGGAGTGAAAAGATGGCGGAAGAGAGCGGTCAGAAACTCGGTCTCCAGGAGCTCTTGAAGGTGATGGTCGACAAGGGGGGCTCGGACCTCCACATCGCCGCCGGTTCGCCGCCGAGGATGAGGCTCCACGGCAAGCTCAAGCCCATGAGCGTCAACCCCCTGACCGGCACCGACACGAGGCGTCTCTGCTACTCGGTCCTCACCGATTCGCAGAAACACAAGTTCGAGGAGGAGAACGAGCTCGACTTCTCCTTCGGCCTCAAGGGGCTGAGCCGTTTCAGGGGCAACCTCTTCATCCAGCGCGGCACGGTGGCGGGTGTTTTCCGCGCCATACCGTTCAAGATCAAGACCTTCCAGGATCTCGGACTGCCGCCCGTGGTGAGCGAGCTCGTCAAAAAACCCCGCGGCCTCATCCTCGTGACCGGCCCCACGGGCAGCGGAAAGTCCACGACACTCGCCTCCATGGTCGACTGGATAAACCAGGAGCGCGAGGACCACATAATAACCATCGAGGACCCCATCGAGTACCTCCACGTATCGAAGACCTCGCTCGTGAACCAGCGCGAGGTGGGCTCGGACACCCATGCCTTCAAGAAGGCCCTCAAGTACGTGCTTCGCCAGGACCCCGACGTGGTGCTGCTCGGCGAGCTGCGCGACATGGAGACCATCGAGACGGCGCTGACCATAGCCGAGACCGGTCACCTCTGTTTCGCCACCCTCCACACCAACTCCTGCGTCCAGACCATAAACAGGATAATCGACGTCTTTCCATCGCACCAGCAGCCCCAGATCCGCGCCCAGCTCTCCTTCGTGCTCGAGGGCGTGCTCTCGCAGCTTCTCGTCATAAGGGCCGACGGCAAGGGCCGGGTCCTCGCCATGGAGGTCATGGTCCCCAACTCGGCCATAAGAAACCTCATAAGGGAGGACAAGATACACCAGGTGTACTCGCAGATGCAGGTCGGCCAGGCCAAGTTCGGGATGCAGACGATGAACCAGAGCCTGATGACGCTCTTTTCCAAGAGGCTCATAACGGCCGAGGACGCCCTTGGCCGCAGCTCCGAGCCCGACGAGCTGCGCCAGATGATGGTCAACGCCGGGCTCCTGAGGGGAGGCGGGGCGTCGGGGGACCGGCAGCGCCCCGGTGGAATGGGCGGCGCAAGGACGCTTTGAGCCATGCCTACCTTTGTCTACACGGGCAAGTCCTCGACGGGCGAGGTGAAGAAGGGGGAGATATCGGCCGCCAGCATCGCGCAGGCCACGGCCGCGCTGCGGCGCCAGCAGATAATCCCCACCTCGCTCACCGAGAAGAAGAGCGGGCTTGCGGCCCTGAGCGAGATAAAACTGCCCGGCATGACGAGGAAGGTCACGACCAAGGAGATCGTGGTCTTCACGCGCCAGTTCGCCACCATGATAGACGCGGGGCTCCCGCTCGTCCAGTGTCTCGAGATACTGTCCGATCAGCAGGAGAACCCGGAGTTCAAGAAGGTGCTGCTCGACGTGAAGGGGAGTGTAGAGGGGGGCACCACCTTCGCCGACGCCCTGGGCAAGCACCCCAAGGTCTTCGACCAGCTCTTCGTCAACCTCGTCGCCGCCGGCGAGGTGGGCGGCATCCTCGACACCATACTCAACCGGCTGTCGAGCTTCATGGAGAAGAGCGAGAAGCTCAAGGGCGAGATCAAGGGCGCGCTCACCTACCCGGTGGTCGTCATCATCATCGCCTGCCTCGTCGTCTCCGGCCTCCTCATATGGGTCGTGCCCATCTTCGAGGACATGTTCGCCGGCTTCGGCAAGGCCCTGCCGGCCCCGACCCAGGTGGTCGTCAACATGAGCGACTTCCTGCAGTCGAGCTGGCACATGATACTCGGCGGACTCGCCGTCGTCGTGGTCGGCATAAGGCAGGCCTACAAGACCGAAAGGGGCAGGCAGGCGCTCGACGCCCTGGTGCTCAAGCTGCCGGTCTTCGGGGACCTGCTGCGCAAGACCGCCGTTGCGAGGTTCACCAGGACGCTGGGCACCATGATGTCCAGCGGCGTGCCCATCCTCGAGGGCCTCGAGATAGTGGCCAAGACGGCCGGCAACGTGGTCATAGAGGATGCGGTCATGAAGGCGCGGGCCTCGTTGAGCGAAGGAAAGACGCTGGCCGAGCCGCTGGGCGAGACCAAGGTCTTCCCCGGCATGGTCATCCAGATGATAGCCGTGGGCGAGAGCACCGGCGCCATGGACGCCATGCTCGGCAAGATAGCCGACTTCTACGAGGACGAGGTCGACGCCGCCGTCAAGGCCCTGACCTCGCTCATAGAGCCACTGCTCATGGCCTTTCTCGGTATCGTCGTGGGCGGGCTCGTCATAGCGCTCTATCTTCCCATATTCCAGCTCGCCGGAGCGGCCGGCGGATGACGGCGCTCTCCTCGCCGGCGCGGTCCTGAACCGGATATGAGCGAAAGCAAGGAAACGAGAGTCCTGCGGCGAAGGCTCCTGGCCATGATGGTCTTCAGGGTCGCCGTGGCCTTCGTCTTCCTCGGCGTGACCGTCTGGTTCCAGATGCGCCTGGGCCAGAGCGCCCAGCCCAACTTCTACCCCCTCTATTCGGTCGTGTCGGCCATAGGCGTGCTCACCATCCTCTACGCCCTGAGCCTGGCATGGGTCGCCAACCTCAAGTTCTTCACCTTCATCCAGGTGACGGTGGACGTATTCCTCGTCACCGTCATAGTCTTCGTCACCGGCGGCATAGAGAGCTACCTGCCCATGCTCTACACGCTGGCCGTCATCGGCGGGGCCATACTGCTCGGCATGCGCGGCGGCTTCTACGCGGCCTCGCTCGCCTCCATGGCCTTCGGCGCCGTCATCCTCCTCGACTTCTACGAGCTGCTTCCCGAGTGGTACAAGGTCCTCTGGTCGCCGGCGCAGCCTTCGTGGGGCAACGTGGCCACCACCTACACGACCAACGTCATCGCCTACTTCACGGTGGCCTACCTCTCGGGCTATCTGGCCGAGAGCACGGCGAGGGTGGAGCGCGAGCTCGTGGAAAAGGAGATAGACTACGAGAGGCTCGAGGCCCTCAACCGCCGCATAGTGGAGAACATCACAAGCGGCATAATGACGCTCGACGAGCAGGGCAGGATAACGTCCTTCAACAACGCGGCCGTGGCCGCCACGGGACTCGAGCTGCGCGCCGTCTACTACCGTCACGTGAGCGAGGTCTTTCCCGGCCTCCTATCGGGCGAGGACGGCGCACCCATAGTGTCGGGCAGGACCGAAAAGACCTTCTGTCTCGGCGACGGCGTGGAGCGCTACCTGGGCTTCAACATATCCCCCGGTCCAGGCGACGAGGTGAGCAAGATCATCATCTTCCAGGACCTCACCAAGCTCAAGGCCCTGGAGGAACAGCTTCGCAGGGCCGACCGCCTCAAGGCCCTCGGCGAGCTCTCGGCCGCCATAGCACACGAGATACGCAACCCCCTGGCGTCCATAAGCGGCTCGATCCAGGTGCTCAGGGAAGAGCTGGACCTGACCTCCGACGACGCCCATCTCATGGAGATAGTGCTGCGCGAGACCGAGCGTCTCAACAGCCTCATAACCGACTTCCTCCTCTTCGCCAGGCCCGTGCACTGCAGGAAAGAGGAGGTCGACATCTGCGAGGTCGTCGGCGAGACCATCGATGTCTTCCGCAACAGCCCCGACGCAAGACACATCGACATCCGCTCCAGCGTCTGCCGCAACCTCAGGGTGCGGGGCGACACCCGCCAGATAAGCCAGGTCTTCTGGAACCTCCTCGTCAACGCCGCCCAGGCCGTGGAGGGCGAGGGCGTCGTCGAGGTCTCGGCCCGCGCCGTCACCGCCGGAGGCCGGGAGGCCGCGGTTGCGGCGGGAGATGGGCGCGCGCCGTCCGGTTTCGTCGAGATATCCATAAGGGACACGGGCAGGGGGATGTCGGCGGAGACGGCGGAGAGCATATTCGACCCCTTCTTCTCCACCAAGGACGGGGGCACGGGGCTCGGGCTCGCCATAGTCCACCGGATCGTGGAGAGTCACGGCGGGACCATAGACGTAGCGAGCACGCCCGGCGAGGGGACGGAATTCAAGGTGAGGTTCCCCCTTGTCGAAGAGTATGTCAGTTCGTCGGTCGCCTGAAGGGGACCGGCGCGGGGAAGATGCATATGCCGAAGGAGAGGATCATAGTCGTCGACGACGAGAAGAGCATGCGCGACTTTCTGGAGATCATGCTCAAGAAGGAAGGCTACGAGGTGAGGACCTTCGACTCCGGCGCCGCCGCCCTCGACCACTTCCGCACCCGCCGCGCCGACGTGGTCATAACGGATCTCAAGATGCCCGGCATGAGCGGCGTGGAGCTGCTCAAGGGCCTCAAGGAGCTCGACCCACAGGTGCTGGTCATCATGATAACGGCCTACGCGTCGGTGGACAACGCCATAGAGGCCATGAAGTCCGGCGCCTACGACTACTTCACCAAGCCCTTCAACGTGGACGAGATAAAGCTTCTCATCGACAAGGCCCTGCGCTACCGCGACCTCGAAAAGGAAAACAGGCTCCTCAAAAAGGACTTGAAGGAGCGTTTCGGCTTTGCCAGCATGGTCGGCACGAGCCCGAGGATGAAGGACGTCTACAGCCTCATAACGAGCGTTGCGCCCACAAAGACCAACGTCTTCATAACGGGCGAGAGCGGCACGGGCAAGGAGCTTGCGGCCAGGGCCATACACTACGAGAGCCCGCGGCGCGACAAGCCCTTTGTCGCCGTCAACTGCGGCGCCATACCGGAGAACCTCCTCGAAAGCGAGCTCTTCGGCCACCAGAAGGGGGCCTTCACCGGCGCCGCGGCCAACAAGCCGGGGCTTGCCGAGATGGCCGACGGCGGCACGCTCTTCCTCGACGAGGTGACGGAGCTGCCGCTGCACCTGCAGGTGAAGCTGCTGCGCTTCATCCAGGAGCGGGTGGTGCGGCGGGTGGGCGGCACCGAGGACATAGCCGTCGATATCCGGGTCATCTCGGCGTCCAACAGGGACCCTGCAAGGGAGGTCGCCGAGGGCCGTTTCCGCCAGGACCTCTACTACAGGCTCAACGTCATAACGGTCAACATGCCGCCGCTTCGCGAGCGCAGGGAGGACATACCGCTGCTCGCCCGCCACTTCGTCGACAAGTACGCCCGCGAACTGGACAAGGCCGTGACCGGCATAAGCGAGGAGGCCCTGGAGCTGCTCTCCCGTCACGACTACGCCGGCAACGTGCGCGAGCTCGAGAACATCATCGAGCGGGCCGTGGCGCTGGAGACGGGCGGGAGCGTCACGGCGGCGAGCCTTCCCCCTTCGCTGCGCGAGGAAGGCGCTGCGCGGGGGCGGGCCGTGCCGGGGAGGGCATCGGCCGCTCCCGGCGCGGCCATAGAGATACCGCCCGGCGGCATCGACCTGGAGAAGATCGTCTCGGACTTCGAGAAGACCATCGTCATGGAGGCTCTCGAGAAGGCCGGCGGCGTGAAGAAGAAGGCCGCCGAGCTGCTGGGCCTGAGCTTCAGGGCCATGCGCTACAAGCTGAGCAAGTATGAAGACAAGGGCCACTGAGCGGCGCGCCTTCATCGAGGGGGTCCTCCTCCTCGCCCTCCTCTTCTTCACGGTCCTCGGGGCCTTTCAGAAACAGCGCTGGGACAGCGACATCTTCTGGGCCCTCCGAAGCGGCGAGTGGATAGTCTCTCACCTCGAGGTCCCGGCCGCCGACCCCTTCTCCTCCACCTTCGGCGGCCGTCCGTGGATCGACTTCACCTGGGGCTTCCAGGTCCTCGCCCACTTCTTCTACAACTATCTCGGTGGATGGACGGGGCTCTTCATCCTCCAGTCGCTCGTGACCGCGGCCACCTTCCTCGTCGTCTACGCCAACGTGCGCATCCTTTCCGAGGGCGCCGGTCCCGGCCGGGGGCTCTTCGTCATGGCCCTCCTCTATGTCGTCTTTCTCGGCTCGGGAGACCGGTTCTTCATACGGCCCCACATCTTCTCCTACCTCTTCATATCCACGTGGTTTCTCGTATACACCCTCTACGAGGAGCGCGGCCGAAAGCGCATCCTCTACCTCCTGCCGGCGCTCGAGGTCCTGTGGGTCAACATCCACTCAAGCTTCATCCTCGGCGTCTTCATAGCCGGCGCATACGCCCTGGGCCGGGCGCTCGACAACATGAGGCGCGGCGGGCCCGGGAAGGTCCTTGACGGCCTCGGCCCGTACGTCGCCGCCGCAGCGGCGCTGCCGGCGGCGGCCCTCATCAATCCCTACGGCATCGAGCTCGTAATCTTCCCCTTCGTCCACCAGAGCCCGGACAACGCCGACGCCCTGCGTCACATCGCCGAGTGGTCCGCCTTCCCTCTCAAGCAGCTCCTCTTTCTCTACCCCCTTCCCCTCAACTACTTCGCCTTCAAGCTCCTCTTCTACCTGACGCTTGCCTCCCTGGCGCTCAACTTCGCAAGGCTCAGGACGAGGGACCTGCTGCTTGCCGCCGCCGCCTTCTACATGGCCGTCACCCACGTGCGCTTCATCGCCCAGTACGCCTTCTTCGCGGCCCCGGTCATAGCCTCCAACATGGGGCGCTTTCTCGACGGCCGCGCCGCCGCGCGCCGCCGCACGGAGATCGGTTCGGCCGTCGCGGCGGCGGCGCTCCTCGCCTTCTTCGTCATCGACCTCCTGTGGCTCAAGGACGGAAGCGACTTCGGCCTCGGCGTGAAGCCCGAAAAATACCCCGTCGGCACGGTGGCCTTCATCAAGGAACGGCGCCTTCGGGGAAAGATATTCAACGAGTACATCTACGGCGGCTACCTCGCCTTCGAGACCTGGCCCCACGTAAAGCCCTTCATCGACGGCAGGACGCCGACGGTCTACTCGCCGTACTTTTTCTGGACGACCAGGCTCGCCGACGACGAGGGCCGGTGGAGAAGGCTCGTCGGCGAGCACGGCGTGGAGATGGCCCTCGTCAAGCTCGACGGCGCGCTCTGTGCGCGACTGCGCGACGACGCGGGGTGGAAGGCCGTGAGCTTCGACGACACGGCGGCGCTCTTCGTGCGCGACGTGGAGAAGTTCCGGTCCGTCATAGAGGAGTGGGGCATCGAGCGGCTCAATCCCTGCAGGGACGAAGCGAGCTACAGGCTGCCCGACGACGCCGACGAGCTCGAGGCCATGCGAAGGGAGGCGGCAAGGCACGCCGCCAGGAGCGCCGGCGTGGCGGCAAGACCCGCAAGGCTGCTGGGGCTTGTGGAGACCGCCATCGGAGGCAGCCGCATCGAGGAGGCGATCCGCTCCCTGGAGAGCGCCCTGAAGGTCGTCGACAGCGCCGAGATCCGCTTCGACCTCGGCATGGCGCTGCTCAAGGCGGGCAGGAGAGAGGCCGCCGCAGCGGCCTTCAGGGAGGTCCTGCGCCGGGACAGCGACTTCAAGGACGCCTACCTGAGGCTCGGCCTCATCGAGCACGAGCGGGACGAACACGAGCGCGCCCTCGACTACCTCGACCGCTACCTGGAGCTCGCCGCGGACGATGCGGTCCACGAGGCTTACCTGGCCAGGGGACTTTCGTGCTTCACCCTCTCGCGGTACCGCTGCGCCGTCGAGGCCTTCAAGCGCGCCGCCTTCACCACCGACGACCCCGGCGAGATGGCCAACATCTATTACCGCACGGCCAACTCCCTCCTCGAACTCCGCAGGGACCGGGAGGCCGCCGACTACTACAGGAGGGCCCTCGCCGTCTCGCCGGACTACGAGGCCGTCCTCCGCGAGCTTGCCCTGAGACTGCGTGAGCTGGGCAGGACCGGCGCCGCCCGCATGGTCGCGGCTCTGCTCGCCGCACCGGGGGCCCCTCCAGGCCCCCCGTTGTGACAGGTTTTGTCACTCGTTGACGAAAAATGTCACCCCAGGGTCTCTTTTTCGCCGCCTCTCTTTCTCATCTGCTCGAATCTAAAGGCTTTCTACATTTGGCACGGTCATTGCAATATATCATGGTCAAACAGCGTTGTCGCCCGATTATTGTTGAAAAGGACCGGCAAAAGGAAGCGAAAGGAGGAGGGATATGATGTTCGAAAGGTTCAGGATCAACAGGGAGGAAGGTTTCACCCTGGTCGAGCTGCTCATCGTCGTGGCCATCATCGCCATCCTGGCGGCCATCGCCATCCCGCAGTTCACCATGTACAGGCTCAGGGGCTACAAGTCGGAGCTCGACAGCGACGCCAAGAACGTCTACACGGCGGCCCAGGCCTACCTGACCGACAACCCCACCGGCACGGTAAACACACTGGCCATACTCCAGAACAGCGGCTACCAGAAGTCGACTAACGTATCCTTCGTCGACGGCTCCATGACGCTGAGCGCCGGAAACATCGAGATATATAGCACGGCCCTCAACGCCTCGGCGAAGGACAACAACGCCGTCATCTTCTACAACGGCAGGATAGAGTTCGCCAACACGCCGTAAGGCACGGCGCCGCGGCCGAGGACCCCGTTCGGCGGCCATGGGGTCTGCGAGAGGGAGGGGCTTGAGCGAGTCCCTCCCTTTTTCGTTGCCGGCCCCTTCCCATCCATCTCCCCCCGCGCGGCGCTCCTGCGTGGGGGCGCTTTCTTGCAGGCCCATGATCAAGATAGACGAAACCCGCATAAGGCCCCGTATCTTTCCTCTCCTGCTCGTCCCCCTGGGCCTTCTCGTCTATCTGAAGGCCCTTCAGGCGCCTTTCGTCTACGACGACAGGATGTACATAACCGACAACCCGGCCATCCGTTCGCTCGGCGGCTTCGCCGAGCTCTCCGGCACACGCTACATCGGTTTTCTGAGTTTCGCCGTAAACTACGCCCTCTCCGGGCTCACGGCCTTCGACTTCCACCTGACGAACATCGTCATCCATATCGTCAACGCCGTACTCGTCTATCTCCTCGTGGAGGCGATCTTCCGCACCCCGGCCATGAGGGGCCGCGGCGGCGTGGTGGAGGCGGACGCCGGCGCCGCGGCCGCCGCCTTCGTATCCCTCTTGTTCCTGACCCATCCGGTCCAGACCCAGGCCGTGAGCTACGTGAGCCAGAGGTTCACCTCCCTTGCGGCGCTCTTCTACCTCGGCTCGATCCTCCTGTACCTGCGCGGGCGGCTGCTCTTCGAGGCGGGGGCGCAGCGGCGGGCCTGGCTCGCCTGCGGCGTATCGCTCGCGGCGGCGCTGGCGGCCATGAAGACAAAGGAGATAAGCTTTACACTGCCCTTTGCGGCCGCCATGGTGGAGTTCCTCTTCTTTCCGGGCCGGAGGGAGGGTACGGCCGGGCCGCGGCCGCGGCTTATGCTGCTGCCCCATTTTGCGCTCCTGCCGGTCATTCCCCTCACGCTCCTTGCGGGAGGCAGCGCCGGAGGGGATGTGGCCGTGGAGCTTCGAAGGCTCCAGCTCACCGAGGCGGCCACACTTTCGCGGGGGCTGTATCTCCTCACCGAGCTGAGCGTCGTCGTCACGTACCTGAGGCTGCTCTTCTTTCCCGTAAACCAGCACATAGACTACGACTACCCCATCTCGCGCTCTCTCCTTGAGCCAGCCACGCTCGCTTCGCTGCTGCTGCTGAGTGCGCTTGCCGCCTCGGCCCTCCTTGCGCTGCTGCGCTCACGGCGCGGGAAGGCCGGGCCGCCCGCCCTCCTCTACGCCTTCGGCGTATTCTGGTTCTTCCTCACGCTCGCCGTCGAGTCGTCGGTCGTACCCATACAGGACGTCATATTCGAGCACAGGGTCTACCTGCCGAGCGTTGGGGCCGTAGCGGCCTTTGCCGGTGTCCTGCTGGGGGCGCACCGGCTGTTGCGCTTCAGGGGCCTGCTGTTGAAGACCGCCGCGCCGGTCTTTCTCGTCGCCACGGCCGTGGTGCTCGCCGTGCCGCTGTCGGCGGCGACGTGGAAGCGCAACACCCTGTGGTGCGACGAGGTGGCCCTCATCTCCGACGCCATAGGGAAGTCGCCGGGCAAGGCGCGTCTCTACTATGCGAGGGGGCTTGCCTTCCTTGACAGGGGGATGGCCGAAGCGGCCCTCTCCGACTTCGACCGCGCCGCGGCCCTCGGGCTTGACGCCGCGGACCTCTACAACAACCGGGCCATAGCAAGGGCTGGCGTGGGCGAGATCGAGGGGGCGCTCGACGACTTCTCCAGGGCCGTGGAAAGGGACCCCGGCCTTGCCAGGGCCCGCTTCAACAGGGCGCTCACGCTGGCAAGGCTCGGCCGCGGCGGCGAGGCCCTGGCGGAGCTCGCCCGCTACATAAGGCTCACGGACCCGGCGACGGCCCGCGCCTCGCTCACGGCGCGGGAGGTGAGAAGGGATGTATCGGCGCTTGCCGCCGAGTGCTCGGCTGTCGACAAGGAGGGCTGCGCCGAACTGACGGCCCTCCTGGGCGCCGGCGGCGTTGGAGGCGGCAGGCCGTGAGCGCCGGGGGGGGAGGGGCCGGCGGCCGCCGTATCGGGCAGGCAGCCACGGCTGCGCTCGTCGTTGTCACCGCCCTCGTCAGCCTCCAGCTCGTCGATACGCGTTTCACCTACATGAGCTGGGCGGACCACGGACAGTACCTGATCCTCGCCAAGGCGCTGGCCACGGGCCGCGGCTACAGCGACATACACATGCCCGGCGCGCCGCCCCACACGCAGCTGCCTCCCCTTCTGCCCCTCGTGCTGAGCCCGGTCTACCACCTCCTCGGCTTCAACTTCCTGGCCATGAGGCTTGTGATAATCGCTTTCGGCGTGGGGGCCGTGGCGGCGGTGAAGCGGATCTTCGACCGTCTCGGCGCCCCGCCCCTGGGGGCGCTGACGGCGCTTCTGGTGGTCACCAACCTCAACGTCCTCATGTACATGGGGGAGCTTCTCACCGAGATACCGTACCTCTTTTTTTCCATGACGGCGCTGCTGCTGCTCGAAGGCGGCGCGGCCCGGGGAGGCCCCGCCGGCCGCCAGCGCATCGCCGCGGCCGCCGTCCTTGCGGCCGCGGCCTGCCTTACCCGCTCCATCGGCGCGGCACTCGTCGCCGGCTCGGCGGCGGCGGGGGCCGCGGCGGCGCTCGGGGCCCGTCCCGGAGCAAGGCGCGCCGTCATCGCAGACACGACCCTCTTCGTCGTCGTCTCGACACTGCCCTTCCTCGCCTGGACGGCGAGGAACTCTCTCATGGATCGGGGGGTGGCCAGCTACCAGTCCATATTCTTCTGCGTCGACTACTACGACCTCGACAAGGGGACCATAGGCGTTGCCGACCTGGCGGCCCGCGTTGCGGACAACGCCGTCTTCTACATGGAGGCCCTGCCCAGGGCCTTTGTCATAGATCACCCCTGGCGCTCCGTCATATGGGCGGCCGCCCTCTTCCTGGCCCTCTTCGTCGCCGCCGGTCTCGTCAGCGACCTGGTCTCAAGGCGCGGCGCCAAGGACTTCTACTTCCTCTTCTACTGCGCCTTTCTCGCCGTCTGGCCCGTCTCCGGCGTCGTCGACGCCATGCGCTACCTCGTGCCCGTCATACCTCTTCTGTACTGGTACTTCATCGGCGGCTCGCTTGCCGTCGCCGACGCCCTGAAAGGCCGCTTTGCCGCTACGCGGACCGTGAGGGCGACGCCCTTTGTGGCCGCCGTGGCGGCCGCTTTCCTCATGATAAACGTCTACCAGTCGAGCCACCTCTTCTCGCCCCTGCGGGCGGCCGGGAAGCTTGCACGCTCGGCGTCGCTTCTGGCCGGCGAGCTCGCAACCCGCAGGGAGAGGATGGGGATCGAGGACGTGGCCGTGCGGTCGCCGTCGGGGGCGCTCCGCTGCTACGACAGCTACTTCTCCCTCGCCGCCTCGCTCGACGGCCTCGTCCCGGCCGATGGCGTTATCCTCACGAGAAAGCCGGAACTCGTCTCGCTCCTGTCGGGGCGGCTCGCCGTGCGCTATCCCTTTACACGCCGGGCCGAACTCTTCGACGACTTCGTGGAGCGCGCCTCGGTGACCCACATCCTCGTCGACGGCTGCTACAAGGGCACGCGGCGCTTTGTCTATCCCTTCCTCGCAAGAGAGCGCCGCAGACTCGAACTGTTGCGAAGCGACGATAGCGGCGCCGCACTCATACGCCTGAAACACCGTGACACCGCCAAAAGTGTTGACACCAACGGTTAGCAAACGTATACTATAATATTTGACGTGTCTTATTACACTGAGGGAACCTTTTTGTAAAAAGGTTCCCTCAGACTCCCTCCAAAAACTTTTAACGCCCTGCGGATCACC